>JAGHRU010000157.1 GCA_018066225.1 Candidatus Equimonas enterica | reverse complement strand
AGGTCGCCCCCAACTTCTACAACAACGAGCAGGCACTGCGCTCGGTCGTCCGCATGGCCTATCTCACCGCCATCGACGACTATCAAGACATACAGGAGTTGCCCACGGGCAAGGGCTATGCCGACATCGTCTATCTACCCCGTCCCCTCTCCTCCTATCCCGCCTTGGTGATAGAACTCAAATGGGACACCGCCGCCGAGACCGCCATCGACCAAATCCGCGAGCGCGACTATCCCGAAATCTTAAAGCCGTTCTCCGCCGACATTCTGCTCGTGGGCATCAGCTACGACAGGGACAGCAAGCAGCACACCTGCCGCATAGAACGCATCACGAAGCAATAGTCTGCCACAGCGACAGCCCAAAGACGAAAACAGTTCTGCCCAAGTCCCCTTTCGGACTTGGGCAGAACTGCTATTAGTGGCTGCAATGATGCAAGGCGATGCGCCGCCCTATATCTTCCACACGGCGCCGTCCTTGGTGTCCTTGACCTCGAAGCCGAGGGCTGCGAGTTCGTCGCGGATGCGGTCGGAAGTCGCCCAGTCCTTGGCGGCCTTGGCCTTGGCACGCAGGTCGAGCAGCAGGTCGATAGCGCCGCTGAACGCCTTTTCGCGGCTCTCGTCAGTGCCTGCGGCGGCAGCAGAGGGCTGGATGCCGAGTATGTCGTAGATGAACGTGTGCATCACCCAGCGCAGACGCTCCAGACCCTCGGGGGTGATGGTCTGCTTGTGGTCGGCAAGGCTGTTGATGGTGCGGCACGCCTCAAAGAGGTGGCTGATGCAGACGGGTGAGTTGAGGTCGTCGTCGAGGGCTTCATAGCAGCGCTCGGCCAGTTCGTCGGCATACGTCTCGGTGAGCGCGCCTGCTGTCTCGGGCGTAATGCGGTCGAGGGCTGCGAGGGCGTCGTAGAGGCGTTCGAGTCCCTTCTCCGAGGCTTGCAGGGCTTCGTTGCCAAAATCGACAGTGCTGCGGTAGTGGGCTCGCAGGATGAAGAAGCGGATGACCATCGGCGCGTAGGCCTTCTCGAGTTTCTCGTGGTCGCCGGAGAAGAACTGGGGCAGGGTGATGAAGTTGTTGTAGGACTTGCCCATCTTCTTACCTTCGATGGTAATCATGTTGTTGTGCATCCAGTAGCGCACCATCGGATGTCCCATAGCGGCCACAGCCTGTGCTATCTCACACTCATGGTGGGGGAAGATGAGGGCGAGGCCGCCGCCGTGGATGTCAAACTCCTCTCCTAAGTATTTGCGCCCCATGGCCGTACACTCGCAGTGCCAGCCGGGGAAGCCGTCGCTCCAGGGTGAGGGCCAGCGCATGATGTGCTCGGGCTGTGCCTTCTTCCAGAGGGCGAAATCGACCTGATGGCGCTTCTCGCCCACGCCGTCGAGTTCGCGCGAGGCGTCGCGCACGTCCTCGATGTTGCGTCCCGAGAGTATGCCGTAGCGGTGGTCGGCGTTGTACTTCTCCACATCGAAGTAGATGCTGCCGTTGCTCTCGTAGGCATAGCCAGCGTCGAGGATCTGCTGCACAAGTTGCTGCTGCTCGATGATGTGCCCCGTAGCGTGTGGCTCTATTGAGGGCGGCAACACGCCGAGTTGGCGCATCGCCTCGTTGAAGCGGTTGGTGTAGTACTGCGCCACCTCCATCGGCTCGAGTTGCTCGAGGCGTGCCTTCTTGGCTATCTTGTCCTCGCCCTCATCGGCATCGTGCTCAAGGTGGCCGACGTCGGTGATGTTGCGCACATAGCGCACCTTGTAGCCGATGTGCTGCAAGTAGCGGAAGAGGAGGTCGAAGGTGATGGCAGGCCGTGCGTGCCCCAAGTGGGCATCGCCATAGACCGTGGGGCCGCAGACGTACATGCCGACGCGCCCTTCGTGCAGGGGGCGGAAACGCTCCTTGCGGCGCGTCAGGGAGTTATAGACCTGCAAAGGTCGTATGATACTGGTTTCGCTCATAATAATTTTAGGTTTTCGTGTGCAAAGTTAAGGCATTTTTCGGAGAGCAAAAAGTGAAAAACAGGAAATATTTTGCTATCTCACAAAAATGCCCTATCTTTGCACCTCACAAGGGCAGACTATGCCCCTTAAAACTATCTGCCCAGACGCGCGACACTATCTGCCCAGACCAAGCGCACGACAAGGGCAGAGCGTTTGGCGTGTCTGCCCATATCGTTATCCGTCTTCACACACTCACACTTAACCCCCTTCTACACCGTGGCTCTCACCTCCATCGTCCGCGCTTATTATGCCCACCGCTTGCGTGCCATCGGCCGCTATGCCACCGATGCGGAGCGCATACAACGCAATGTGCTCGCCCGCCTCATCGACAGCGCGAAGAGTACCGTACAGGGCAAGCGTTATGCCTATGGCAGTCTACATTCCTACGAAGCCTTTGCGGCCGCTGTGCCGCTGGCCGACTACGACACCATCAAGCAAGACATCGAGCGCATGCGACACGGCGAGCGCGACGTGCTCTGGCGTGGCAACGTGAAGTGGTACGCCAAGTCGAGCGGCACGACCAACGACAAATCGAAGTTCATCCCCGTGAGTCGGCAAGGCCTCCGACGCATACACTATGCTGGCGGTGCTGACGCTGTGGCCCTCTATCTGCGCAGCAACCCCGAGAGCCGCCTCTTCGAGGGCAAAGCACTCATCTTAGGCGGTAGCCACCAGCCCAACTTCAACCTGCGCCATTCGCTCGTGGGCGACCTCAGCGCCATACTCATCGAGAATGTCAGCCCGCTGGTGCGCCTCGTGCGTATTCCCGACAAGCAGACCGCCCTCTTGGCCGACTTCGAAGAGAAGCGTGAGCGCATCGCCCGCATGGCCGTGGGTGCCAACGTCAGCAACCTCTCTGGCGTGCCCTCGTGGATGATGTCGGTGCTGACGCGCGTCATGGAAATCAGCGGTGCCGAGAGCCTCGACCAAGTATGGCCCAACCTCGAAGTCTTCTTCCACGGCGGCGTGGCCTTTACGCCCTACCGCGAGCAGTACAAAGCCCTCATACGCAGCACGAAGATGCACTACATGGAGACCTACAGCGCCTCCGAAGGCATCTTTGGCCTGCAAGACGACCTCGCCGACCCCGCCATGCTGCTGATGATAGACTATGACGTCTTCTACGAGTTCATACCCTTGGAGGAAGTGGGCAATGTCGATCCCACCATCGTGCCGCTCTGGGGCGTAGAGGTGGGCAGGACCTACGCCATGGTCATCACCACCTCCTGCGGCCTGTGGCGCTACCAGATAGGCGACACGGTGCGCTTCACGCAGAAAGACCCCTACAAGTTCGTCATCACGGGGCGCACCAAGTGCTTCATCAACGCCTTCGGCGAGGAACTCATGGTCGATAACGCCGAGCAAGGCCTGCGCTACGCTTGCGCCGAGACAGGCGCGAGCGTCAGGGACTACACCGCCGCCCCCGTCTTCATGGACGACGCGGGCAAGTGTCGCCACCAGTGGGTGGTGGAGTTCACTACGCCGCCTGCCGATGCCGAAGCCTTCGCCGACCTGCTCGATAAGCACCTGCAAACCATCAACAGCGACTACGAAGCCAAGCGCTACAAAGACCTCACGCTGCAACGCCTCGAACTCGTGGTGGCGCGCGACGGCCTCTTCCACGACTGGCTCGCTTCGCGCGGCAAACTCGGCGGGCAGCACAAAGTGCCGCGTCTCTCTAACGACCGCACCATCATCGACGCGGTGCTCGCCATGAACCGTTAGCCCCTTCAATCTCTCCCCTCATCTATGCGCCATCGCTACTCCTTCCTCACCCTCGGCCTCATCGCCCTGCTGCTCGCCGTCGCCTCCTGCGCCAATCCAGGCAGCGGCCCCGACGGCGGCCCTTACGACGAGACACCGCCGCGCATCGTCGGCATGACCTCGCCACAGGACCTTGCTGCCGCCCATCTGCGGCGGGGCAAGACACGCATCACGCTCCTCTTCGACGAGCGCGTGAATGTGGCCGATGCACAGGACAAAATCATCGTGTCGCCACCGCAGACGGAGCAGCCCGAAGTCAAGACCGACGGCAAGCGCGTCAGCGTCACGCTGCTCGACACCATACGCCCGGGACTGACCTATACCGTCGATTTCAGCGACGCCATCACCGATGCCACCGAGGACAACCCCTTGGGACATTTCACCTACATCTTCTCCACCGGTGAGCAGACCGACACCATGCAGGTGGCAGGCCATGTGCTCTCGGCCGACCTCCTGGAGCCGCTGCAAGGCATCCTCGTCGGCCTGCACAGCGACCTCTCGGACAGCGCCTTCACCGCTCGCGCCTTCGACCGCGTGGCCCGCACCGACCGCCAGGGCTATTTCAGCATCAAGGGCGTGGCTGCCGACCGCCCCTACCGCATCTATGCCTTGCAGGACATGGACGGCGACTACCGCTTCTCGGACAAGGGAGAGACGATAGGCTGGTCTGAAGAGGAAATCACGACGGGAGCCTATCCCGATGTGCGCTACGACACGCTGTGGGTCGATAGCCTGCGGTGGGACGACATCCGCGTCATACCCTACACCCACTTCACGCCAGACGACATCACGCTGCTCGCCTTCCGCGAAGCCGCCCAGCCCCGCTATCTGCTCAAGGCGCAGCGCGAAGAGCCCGAGCACTTCACCGCCTACTTCACCGCCCCCGGCCAGCGTGTGCCCGTGGTCAGCGGCATCGGCTTCGACGCCGCACGCAGCCTCGTGGAGCAGCGCAGTGCGCATCTCGACACCATCACCTACTATCTGCGCGACGCTGCGCTGGTCTGTCGCGACTCCCTCGCCATCGCCTATTCCTACGAGATGTGGGACGACACGCTCGGGAGCGTGACGTGGCAGACCGACACCCTCGAGCTGCGCCCCAAAGTGCCCTACGAGCGGCGAGAGAAGATGCAGGCTGAAGAATTGGCCAAGTGGGAAAAGGCGCGCGAGAAACGCCACAAGCGCGGCGACTACTCCGACGAGACGCCGCCCACGCCACGCCTCACCATCAAGCACAACATACCCAATCCCATGCCCGCTAGCGGCAGCACGCTGCTCACCTTCTCGCAGCCCATCGACACCTGCGACACGCAGCGCATCCGCCTCTTGCAGCGCATCGACACGACCTACTGCCCCGTGCCTTTCGTGCTCGATAGCGTGCCGCACAACATCCTTGCCCGCCGTCTGCGTGCGGCGTGGCAGCCTGCGACGCAGTATCGCCTCGAGGTGGATTCGGCAGCAGTGGTCAGCATCCTCGGCCTCACCAATGAGGTGCTCCAGAGCGACATCACCGTCGCTCCCGACGCTGCCTTCGCCACCCTCTTCGTCACGCTGCCCGATGCGCCACCTACGCTGCGCGTCGCGCTGCTCGATGGCACAGGCAAGGTGGCCTACGAGGTGCGTCCGCAGAGCGGCATCGCCGAGTTTTACTACGTCAATCCCGCTACCTACTACCTCCGTGCCTACGACGACGCCAACGACAACGGCGAGTGGGACGCTGGCATCTGGGCTACACGCACCAAGGCAGAGGCCGTCTATTATAACCCCACTGCCCTCGACCTGAAAGCCGACTGGGACTACGACCAGACATGGCGCCTCAACGCACTGCCGCTCACGCAGCAGAAGCCTCAACAACTCATGACCTCCCCCAATGACAGCAGCAACAACAAGAAACGCTCCACGGCGCATGAGCGCAATCTGCAACGCCTGCAGCAGCGTGGTCAGCGGTAGCCTGATTGCCCTTTGTATGTTTCTCGCCTCGCTCTCTGCCTCGGCACAGTGCGGCACGACAGGCATCGCCTTTCGCAGCGGCGAGACCCTCTCCTATGACCTCTACTTCAACTGGAAGTTTGTGTGGCTCAAGGTAGGCTCTGCCACATGGAATGTCACCAGCAGCACCTACGGTGGCAAGCCCGCTTACCGCACCCGTCTCGTGACGCGCACAGCAGCCAAATACGACCGCTACTTCACCATGCGCGACACGCTCACCTCCTATGTGAGCCAGAGCGATCTCACGCCGCTCTTTTACAGCAAGCACGCCTTCGAGGGCGGCACGCTGCGGCAGGAGGACGTGCGCTACACCTATCCGGGCGGTAAGTGCCATGTCAGCATGACCTACCGCCGCGATGGTGGCGCGCTGCAACGTGCCTCCGCCACCGTGTCCTGCGCCTACGACATGCTCTCGATGATGCTGCGCTCGCGCTCCTTCAACACCGCTTCGTGGAAGAAAGGCCACCGCGTCAATTTCAACCTCGTAGAAGGCAACAAATGCCAACAGCGCACCTTCTGCTACATCGGAGAGAAAAACTTCACCGTGGAGGGCACAGGCAAGACCTACCGCTGCCTCGTCTTCTCGTATCTCGAGCGGGAAGGCGGCAAGAAGGAGAAGGAAATCGTGAAGTTCTACATCACCAACGACAAGGCGCATCTGCCTGTACGCCTCGACCTCAACCTGCGCTTCGGCACTGCCAAGGCCTACCTGACGGCAGCACGAGGCACGCGATAGCCCACCATAGACAAGCCACCACACGATGCCACACCTCATCATCGACGACGCCATACCCTACATCCGCTCCGTGGCCGAAAGGCTCGGCGAGTGTACCTATCTGCCGGGGCGCGAGATACGGCGCGAGCATGTGCGCCATGCCGATGCCCTCATCGTACGTACCCGCACCAAGGTCGATGGCGCACTGCTCGCTGGCAGCCGCGTCGGCTTCGTCGCTACCGCCACCATCGGTTTCGACCACCTCGACACCGCATGGCTCGAAGCCCACGGCATAGGCTGGACCAACTGCCCAGACTGCAACGCCTCGTCCGTGGCGCAGTATGTGGCCGCTGCCGTCGCTGCCACGCGGCCGACGGCAGCGCCTGCTACGCTCGGCATCATCGGTCTGGGGCATGTCGGCACAGCCGTGGCGCAGCGTTTCCGCGCCGAGGGCTGGCGCATCCTGGCCTACGACCCCTACAAGGCAGATGCCACGGCCACGCTCGGCGAAGTGCTGACCCTGAGCGACGTCATCACGCTGCACACCCCCCTGACGCACAGCGGCGACCACCCCACCTACCACATGGCCTCCGACGACTTCTTCGCTTGCATCGCTGAGGGCAGCCGTCGGCCGATATTCGTCAATGCCGCCCGTGGCGCATGTATGGATACGCCTGCCGTGGAAGCGGCCATAGCAGCGGGCATCGTCAGCGCGGCCGTCATCGACACATGGGAAGACGAGCCGCACATCGCGCCGAGCCTTCTGCAAGCCGCTGCCATCGCCACACCGCATATCGCAGGTTACAGCGCCAATGGCAAGGCCGTCGCCACACGCATGGCGCTCGCTGCCGTGGCCAGACACTTGGGCGTGCCACTCGACGTGAGCCACATCGCGCCGCCGCCGATGCCTACGGGCTATCGCTACGACCCGCTCTCGGACGACGCTGCCCTGCGCCGCGACCCCGCAGCCTTTGAAACCCTGCGCGCCCACTACCCTCTACGCTGGGAAGAGACGCCGCTTACCCTATAATTTATCAACCACCCATCAGCATGAGACATCTACTCCTTGCCGCCTGTCTTGCCCTCTTCACGGCCTGCGGCAGCAACAAGACCACCTCCGACACCCCTGCCACCGACACTTGCCGCGTGGCCTTCTCTGCCGACAGTGCCTTCGCCTATGTCAAGGCGCAATGCGACTTCGGGCCTCGCCTTCCGGGCAGCACTGCCCACCAGCGCTGCGGCGACTACATCGCGCAGCAATTCAAAGCCTTTGGCCTCACCGTCACCGAGCAGACCGCTCCGCTCGCAGCGTGGGACGGCAAGACCTTCACCTGCCGCAACATCATAGCGTCGTACCGCCCCGAAATGACCGACCGCGTCATCATCTGCGCCCACTGGGACAGCCGTCCGTGGGCTGACGCCGACCCCGATGCCACAAAGCACGACCTGCCTGTTATGGCCGCCAACGATGGGGCTTCGGGCGTGGCCGTGATGCTCGAGATAGCACGCCTCGCGGCAACGCTCAACCCCGCAGTGGGCATCGACTTCATCTGCTTCGACCTCGAAGACTACGGCGCTCCAGAGGGCAAAGGTCCGGGCGACGGCAGCGACTGGTGTATGGGCTCCACCTACTGGAGCGGTACGCCCCACAAGGCCGACTACAATGCCCGCTACGGCGTGCTGCTCGACATGGTGGGTGGACGCGACGCCCGCTTTAAGTATGAGGGCTACTCCATGAAGTACGCCTCGGACATCGTGGCACGCCTCTGGGACGCTGCCCGCACCGCTGGCGCAGCCGACTACTTCCCCACCACCGACGGCGGATGGATTACCGACGACCATGTGCCGATGAACGAGATAGCACGCATACCGACGGTGGACGTCATCCCCTGCTACGACAGTGAGCCTGCCTTCGGCCCGACATGGCACACCACCCACGACACCGTGGAAGCCATCGACCCCGCTACGCTGCAAGCCGTAGGACAGACCTTGCTGCAACTCCTGAGTCAAGAGTAATATCACCAAGCACATTCACACCATGACCATAGAACAACAACAGCGCGCCGTCATCGAAGAGTTTGCCGAGATAGAAGACTGGATGGACCGCTACCAGCTGCTCATCGACCTGGGACAGGAGCAGACACCCCTGCCCGATAGCGACAAGACGGCAGACAACCTCATCGACGGCTGCCAGAGCCGCGTATGGCTCACCTGCCACCGTGAAGACGATGGCACGCTCACCTTCCGCGCCGAGAGCGACGCGCTCATCGTCAAGGGCATCATCGCCCTGCTTATCCGCGTCGTCAGCGGCCACACCCCCGAAGAGATACTCGATGCCGACCTGCACTTTATCCACGACATCGGCCTCACGGAGCATCTCTCGCCCACACGCAGCAACGGCCTGCTGGCCATGATAAAGCAAATGCGCTACTATGCCGTCGCCATGAAGGCGGCACAAGCCTAACCCCCTCTGCCCACGATGCACAAACTCACCATAGAAGAGATGCAGCGCGTCGATGCGGCCACCTACCGCAGCCTGCCCAAGGTGCCCGTAGTGATGGTGCTCGACAATGTGCGCTCGCTGCACAATGTAGGCAGCGTGTTTCGCACGGCCGACGCCTTTCGCTGTGCAGGCATCGCGCTGTGTGGCATCACGGCCTGTCCGCCATCGGCCGAAATCCACAAGACGGCCCTCGGCGCTGAGGACGTCGTGGCGTGGCGCTACTATGCCGACACGCTCGAAGCCGTGGCCGCGCTGCGCAGCGAAGGCTACACCATCGTGGCCATAGAGCAGGTGAGCGGCAGCACCGATCTCACCTCGTGGCAGCCCGAGCAGCAGCGACGCTATGCCTTCGTCCTTGGCAATGAAGTCAAAGGCGTGCAGCAAGCCGTGGTGGATACGGCCGATTTTGCGCTCGAAATACCGCAATACGGCACGAAACACTCGCTCAACGTCAGCGTCACCGCTGGCATCGTACTCTGGCAAGCCACCAAAGGGCATGCCGCACTGACCACACCCTAAACCCCGTTATCCGTATGGCTCAACTCACTCCTATGATGCAGCAATTCCACGACCTCAAGGCCAAGAACCCTGATGCCGTGCTGCTGTTTCGCTGCGGCGATTTCTACGAAACCTACTGCGAAGATGCCGTCACCGCCTCCCGTGTGCTGGGCATCACCCTGACGCGGCGCAACCAGAAGGGCTCGACGGCAGAGCACACCGAGATGGCAGGCTTCCCCCATCACGCTCTGGACAACTACCTGCCGCGACTCATCCGCGCAGGCTACCGCGTGGCCATCTGCGACCAACTGGAAGACCCTAAACTGACGAAGAAACTCGTCAAGCGCGGCATCACCGAACTCGTCACCCCGGGAGTGGCATTGACCGACGGCGTGCTCCAGACGCGGGAAAACAACTTCCTCGCCGCCGTCCATTTCGGCAGCAAAGCCCTCGGCCTGTCGCTGCTCGACATCTCTACGGGCGAGTTCCTCGTGGCAGAGGGCACGCCCGAATATCTGGACAAACTCTTGGCCACCTTCGCCCCCAAGGAGGTGCTGTGCGTGCGTGGAGAGCGTCAGCGGCTGACCAGCACCTTCACTTGCCGCACCTTCGTCTTCGAACTGGAAGACTGGGCCTTCAACGCCACCTCGGCGCGTGAGCGGGTGCTCAAGCACTTCGGGGTGCGGACGCTCAAAGGCTTTGGCGTGGAGCATCTCACCGATGCCACGACAGCCGCAGGCGCCATCCTCACCTATCTCGAGATGACGCAGCACACCGAGATAGGCCACATCACACGCCTCAGCCGCATCGAGCAGGAACGCTATGTGCGCCTCGACCGCTTCACCATACGCAACCTCGAACTTCTCGCCACCTCCGACCCCGACGGCACACCGCTGCTGCGCGTGATGGACCGCACCGTCACGCCGATGGGGGCGCGCATGCTCAGCCGCTGGATGCTCTTCCCGCTGCGCAGCGTGGCCGAGATAGGCGAGCGTCACGACAGCGTGGAATACTTCTTTCGTGAGCCAGAGTTCGCCGAACTCGCCGACATGGAGCTTGGCCACATCGGCGACCTCGAGCGCATTGTCTCCAAGGTGGCGACAGGACGCATCAACCCACGCGAGATGCAGGCCCTGCGCATCGCGCTGGAGAAGATAGTCGTCATCAAGAATGCCTGCGTCCATGCCACGACAGAGAGCATACGGCGCATCGGTGAGCGGCTCGACAACTGCACAGAACTACGCACACGCATCTGCCGAAGTCTGTTGCCCGATCCGCCCTTGCAGTTGCAACGGGGCGGCGTCATCGCCGAGGGCGTGAGCGCAGAGCTTGACGACCTGCGCCACATCCAGACCTCGGGCAAGGACTACCTGCTCACCATACAGGAGCGCGAGAGCCGCGAGACCGGCATACCGTCGCTCAAGATAGGCTACATCAATGTCTTCGGCTATTATATAGAGGTACGCAATACCCACCGCGACCTCGTGCCGCAAGCTTGGGTGCGCAAGCAGACCTTGGCCAACGCCGAGCGCTACATCACGGAGGAACTCAAGCAGTATGAGGACAAGATACTCACCGCGGGCGAGAAGATAGAAATCCTCGAAGCACGCCTCTACCACGACCTCGTGGCGGCAGCGGCAGCCTGCATCCCCCAGTTGCAAGCCAATGCTACGGCGCTCGCCACGCTCGACTGCTACCACGCCCTCGCCCTCACAGCGCGTGAGCACCACTATGTGCGCCCCGTCATCGACGACAGCCTCGTCATCGACATCCGCCAAGGCCGCCACCCCGTCATCGAGACGCTGATGCCCTCGGGCGAAGAATACGTGGCCAACGACGTGCTGCTCGATGCCGACGGGCAGCAAATCATCATCGTTACGGGCCCCAACATGGCGGGTAAGTCGGCGCTGTTGCGCCAGACGGCACTCATCACGCTCATGGCGCAGATGGGCTCCTTCGTGCCTGCCGAGTCGGCACGCATCGGCATCGTGGATAAGATCTTCACCCGCGTCGGAGCGAGCGACAACATCAGCCTCGGCGAGAGTACCTTCATGGTGGAAATGACGGAGGCCGCTAACATCATGAACGCGCTGACCATGCGCTCGCTCGTGCTCTTCGACGAACTCGGCCGCGGCACTTCGACCTACGACGGCATCTCCATAGCGTGGAGCATCGTGGAGCAACTCCACGAGAACGCCGCGGCACACCCGCGCACCCTCTTCGCCACCCACTACCACGAGTTGAGCGAGACGGCGCGGCTCTATCCCCGCATCCATGCCTACCATGTGTCGGTGCGCGAGGTCGATCGCCACATCGTCTTCCTGCGCAAACTCCTGCCGGGCGGCTCGGCGCACTCCTTTGGCATCCATGTGGCGCGCATGGCAGGCATGCCGCCAGCCATCGTGGCGCGTGCCGAGAGCGTACTTGCGCGGCTCGAAGCCTCGGCCGACAAAGGCAGCATAGGGCATATCGACACCGAGCAGATAGGCGAGCAGCGTCCTGCGCAGCAACTCTCGTTCTTCCAGCTCGACGACCCCGTGCTCACGCAAATCCGCGACGAAATCCTCCACCTCGACATCGACCATCTCACCCCCGTGGAAGCCCTCAACAAGCTCCACGACATCAAGCATATCCTCACCGGCAAGTAAGCCGACCACTTTCCCCTTAACCCCACTCCTCACTCCGCAACTGCTTATGCGTCCCATCACCCGCAACCTGCTCATCATCAACGTCATCGTCTATATGCTGCAACTCGTCTGCGACGGCCGCGGCATAGACCTCACGGCAATCTTCGGCCTTCACTTCTACCTGGCCGACGATTTCGCTCTCTGGCAGCCGCTGACCTATATGTTTCTCCACGGGAGTTTCAGTCATTTGTTCTTCAATATGTTCTCGCTCTGGATGTTTGGCAGCATCATCGAGCAGACCATGACGGCGCGCCGCTATCTGACCTACTATCTGGTCTGCGGCGTAGGTGCAGCGCTGTGTCAGTGGCTGTGGCAGACGGGTGAGTACTTCTACCTCGGGCTCGGCGCGCTGCCCACGGGTGTGCCCATCAACTTCGTGGGCTACGGCATGGCCACGCTCGGCGAGTTTCTCTCGCTGCCCATGTGGACCACCATCGGTGCCAGCGGCGCGTGCTTCGGCATCCTATTAGCCTTCGGCATGACCTTCCCCGAGCACCGCATCATGCTCATCATACCGCCTATACCGATGAAAGCCAAGTACTTCGTGTGGGGCTATGGCCTCATCGAGCTCTTCTCGGCCTTTGCCTCCAATGGCAACGTGGCGCACTTCGCCCATCTCGGCGGCATGTTCTTCGGCTGGCTGCTCATCCGTCACTGGCGGAAGGCCTGGCAGCAGCATAACAATCCCTTCCGTGGCTGGCAGCACTACACAGGGCCACGGCAGCGCGTGACGCTCATGCAGCGCATACGGCAGTGGACAGAAGGGCTCTTCCGCTCGCGCCGCTACCACGAGGGTGGCGATGGCTACGCCGCCTACGAGGACGTGACCGAGGAGAAGCCCGAGCCGCCGCGCGACCCCAATCCCGACCACCGCTACAACGCCCAGAAGTCGGAGCGCGAGCGCCGCATAGACGAGATACTCGACAAGATACGCCGCTCGGGCTACGCTGGGCTGACGCAGGAGGAGAAGGAGTATCTCTTCAACAACAGTAAACGCTGACGGACGGCCTATGAAGCATTTCCTCACCGCCCTGTGCGTGGTCAGCATCGTGCTGCTGTGGCTCTCTGCTGCCAGTGTCTATGTGCCCCCGACGTGGTGTCAGTGGGCCACGCTGGCAGGCCTCGCTTTCCCCATCATGCTGGTCGCCACCCTCTCTCTCGGGCTGCTGATGCTGCTCTTCTGCCCGCGCCGCGTGTGGCTGCCGCTGATAGGCTTAATAGCCTGTGGGGGCAGCATTTGCACCTACTTCCCCGTCCATCTCGCCTTCAAAGCCCCCGAGGGTGCGCTCAAGGTGATGAGTTACAACTGCCAAGCCTTCGGCGGCAGCGACGGCCGCAGCGATATGCTCCACTACCTCGCCTTCTCGGGCTGCGACATCATCTGCCTGCAAGAGGCGAGCCTGCGTGCGCCGCTCTACAAGGAGGAGGTAGCCCCTGCACTCCGAGCCCGCACCCCGCACTGGGCGACGGGTCCCTCGGGCTGCAACCACCTCTTCACTGCGTCGCGCTACCCCATCGTCAAGACCGAGGACATCTTGCGCCGCGACACGGGCAACTCGGCCTTCGCAGCGTGGATAGCCCTGCCGAGCCGCGACACGCTCGTCGTGGTGAACTGCCACTTGGCTTCCAACCAGTTCAGCGACAGCGAGCGCACGGAGTTTGGCGACATCGTGCATCAGGGCGAAGGCAAAGGCCATTGGGCCGAAGCGGCGCATATCAAGCACCTGATGCGCAAGATATCGCTCTCGTCGCCCGAGCGTGGGCGGCAGGCCGACACCATCGCCGACTACGTCGCGCGCCTCATGCCGCGCCACAAGGTCATCGTGTGTGGCGACCTCAACAGCACGCCGATCTCCTACCCGCGCTACCGACTGGTCAGCACGGGCCTCGTCGATGCCTATCGCGCCACGGGCGCAGGCCTCGGCCGCTCCTATCACGAGAACGCGATGCCCGTGCGCATCGACTACATCTTCGCCTCCCCCGCCTTGAAGCCCTGCAACGCCCACATCGACCCCACGCCAGGGTGGAGCGACCATTACCCCATCGTGAGTTATTTCACGCGATGAGTGCGCCGCGTGAGCATCGTGGCTTTTCGTGCCATCATCATTGGCAACAATGTACGCGTAGAGGCGGGCACAAAGATTATGGACGGCGACTTCCACACCGACGATCCACGCACAGGCGACAGCAAGCCCGTAGTCATCGACGACGCGGTGTGGCTGGGTAGCGATGTGACGGTGCTCAAAGGCGTGCACATCGGCCGTGGCAGCGTCATCGCTGCTGGCAGCATCGTCACCCACGACATCCCCGCAGGCGTCGTGGCAGGTGGCTGCCCCTGCCGTGTCATCAAGACATTATAACCATTTCTCTATGCCTCATCCCAATGTAGTCATCATGGTGTCGGAGGGCTACCCTCTGCGTTTCTCGGCCAACAACTCCAAGGGCGAGTATATCGCTATGGGGCTGCGCGAAGCAGGCTGCACGGTCACCATGACCGACGGCCTGCAAGGCACGAAGGGGCAGCAGGACGTGCAGACAGGCGTGTCGGCGCAAGGCATCCCCTACCACATCTTCCCCCGCAAAGGCAAGGTGCGCACGCTCTGCGCGGGTCACGTGCGCCTCTGGCGCGTGCTGCGAGCCTGCAAGAGGCGCGGCGCACCCAATCATCTCATCATGACGGTCGAAATCGTGCCACTGTTCTGGCCCATCGTCGCTATGGCATGGCTGCTGGGCTACACCCGCAGTGCCCTCTTCCACGAGTGGTATCTCGCCATGCCCGTTAGGAGCAAGGGGCAGCAGTGGGAGCGACACCTGCGTTTGCGGACCTTCGGCTACGGCCTCAATCTCATCCTGCCCATCAGCCACTTCCTTGACCAGAAGGCAGAGCGTTTCCGCCGCCCCACGATGCTGCTGCCCGTGCTGGCCGACTATCAGCCTCTGCCCACCGATGCCGCGCCTGTCGGCCACCACTTCGCCTACTGCTGCGGCGCAGGCTATCTGCTGCGATGCACCATCGTCATCGATGCCTTCCGCCAGTTTGTGGCGCAGACGGGAGCGACGGAGAGCGAACTCGTGCTCATCGTGGTGGGCAACGACAGTGAAATAGCCCAATGCAAAGCCTACGTAGAGCGCGCAGGACGTGGCCTCAACATCACGCTGCGTCACCAAATCCCCTACGCCCAGTTGCAACACATCTACCAGAGAGCCGTCGCACTCATCGTGCCGCTCGACCCCGACAATCTGCAAGACAAGGCACGCTTCTCGCAGAAGATAGCCGAATACATCGCCACGGGACGCCCCATGATCACCAACGCCACGGGCGAGATACCCCACTACTTCACCCACCGCGTCTCAGCCTGGCTCTGCCCCTATACGCCGGAAGGCTTCGCCGCGGCGATGGGCACGCTCTACCACGACCGCGCCACTGCCGACGCCATAGGACGAGGCGGCTGGGAAGTGGGCCACACACATTTCCACTACGCCGCCGCTGGCCGCGCACTCCAAACCCAAATAGAAGCCCTCTATGACTGACCTGTCCGCCATACAGCGTCATCGGCGGCGTGCCGGCACGCCTGCTGCGCCAGCGCTTCAGCCCCGAGCAGATAGCAGCCCACGAGCGTCGGCTCGGTAAATAAGAAACCCCATCACCGCTCATGAAAGTCATCATCGTATCACCCTCGCTTGACCCGCAACGCAATGTGAGCGGCGTGTCGGCCGTGACGCAGTTTATCCTGCGCCATTGCAAGGGCGTGGATTTTCGGCATTTCACCCTCGGGCGTGCCGATGGTGAGCGTGGCGGATGGCGGCGATTGCCTGCGCTGCTCAGGCGGCTCACGGCATGGCGCACGCTCCTGCGGACAGAGCGCGACGCCGTGGTGCACTACAACTTCCCGCTCTCACGCGCCTCCATCCTGCGCGATCCAGTCTTTATAGCCGTGGCGCGCTGTATGCGCCATCCCCTGGTGCTCCACATCCACGGCGGCCATTACCTCTGCCGCCAGAGCATACCCTGGCCGCTACGATGGCTGATGCAGTGGGCCTTCCGCGGGCAGCCGCCCGTCATCGTGCTCTCGGAGCAGGAACGGGAAGTGCTGGCCCGATATGGCGTGCAGCACATCCATGTTCTGCCCAATGCCGTGGCCGAAGATGTGGCCCCCCGTCTGCCGCATGCCCCGACGGGCGAAGCCTTGACATTAGGCTACCTCGGACGCATCACGGCCGACAAGGGGATGGCAGAGCTCCTCGCCGCCTGCCGCCTGCTGCAAGGGCAAGGCATACCCTTCCGCCTCCTTATGGCAGGACGCGAAGAAGGGGACAGCGCGTTCGTGCCCGCCTTCGCCGAAGCCCTGGGTGCGCAATTCTGCTACGCTGGCGTTGTCAGCGGGAGGGAGAAGACGGCCTTCCTGCAAAGCCTGGATGTCTTCGTGCTGCCCTCCTACTTCGAAGGATTGCCGATGAGCCTCATGGAGAGCATGAGCGTCGGTGCCGTACCCGTAGTGACGCCAGTAGGCTCGGTGCCCACGGTGGTGGCCGACGGCAGCAATGGGCTGCTCGTGGCGGCGCACGAGAGCGACGGCGTGGCAGCAGCCATAGCGCGGCTTCACGCCGACCGCAGCCTGTGGCACCGACTCAGCGATGCGGCACAGGCGACCATCGCGCAGCAATTCAGCCCCGATCAATACGTGGCACGTCTCACAAGTATTTACGACCAAGTTAGCAGCACCCGATGAAGTTCAGACTACGCCATCTCGCCATCGTGCAGAGCAAGGCCGCACTCGCCGCCTTGCCTCCGGGCAAATGCCTCATCT
Organism: Candidatus Equimonas enterica; assembly: GCA_018066225.1. GTDB lineage: Bacteria > Bacteroidota > Bacteroidia > Bacteroidales > Bacteroidaceae > Alloprevotella > Alloprevotella enterica. Next base: position 21,438 of record JAGHRU010000157.1, on the reverse strand, counting down.
GCACCATCAACGCCCATTGCTACAATGTGGCGCGCGCCGACACCGCCTTCGCCGAAGTCCTCTGCCGCTGCGACGCACTCATCGCCGACGGCATCAGCATCGTCAAGGCATGCCGATGGATAGGCGCGAAGTCGCAGCCCACGGAGCGGTGCGCAGGCTGGGACTTGTTTGTCAGCGAGATGCAGCGCCTCGAGGTATCGGCCACGCCCTCAGCGCGCAAGAAGGTGATGTTCGTCGGCTCATCGGAGCAGGTGCTTGGACGCATCAAGGAGCGCGCCGCGCGTGACTATCCCGACCTCGACGTTGTGAAACTCTCGCCACCATACACCAAGACCTTCACCCCGCAGGAGAACGCGGCCATCGTGGCGGCTATCAACGCCGCCAATCCCGACCTGCTCTGGATAGGCATGACCGCGCCAAAGCAAGAGAAATGGGCGCACGCCAACTGGCCGTCGCTCTCCATCCACTGCCACTGTGGCTGCATCGGCGCCGTCTTCGACTTCTACGCCGGCACTATGAAGCGCGCACCGCTGTGGTGGCAGCGTCACGGCTTGGAGTGGCTCTACCGACTGCTGCGTGAGCCACGCCGTATGTGGCGCCGCTATCTCGTGGGCAACGCGCTGTTCATCGGCCACATCATAGGCGAGAAATTCACACGAGAATAACGACCAACTATGGCCAACCGTAATACCGACTCCGTCTTTCTGCACCTGCTGCGCTGTGGCGTGACAGGCGAGCAGCCTTGCGAGGCACTGCTGCCGCTGAGTGAGCAGCAGTGGCAAGCGGTGTGGCAGACAGCGCAGCAGCAGGCCGTCTCTGCCGTAGTGTTTAGCGCCGTAGCGCGCTTGCCCTACGCCTTGCGTCCCGACAACCGGGGGATATTCGTGCCTTGGCTCTCGGAGACTTACAGCACGAAGACGACTGGCGAGCGCCACACACAGACCTGCCAGCGCATCTGTCAGAAGTTCCTTTCTGCCGGCTACAAGGCGTGCGTCCTCAAAGGGCAGGGCGTGGCACTGCTCTATCCCGACCCCACATTGCGTATGTCGGGCGACATCGACGTATGGCTCTGGCCCGAGGACATCGCCATAGGGCGGGAAGCCTCGCTGCGCCGCCGCTGCCGCCGCTGCCTCGACTATGTGCGGCGCTACGATGCCCATGTGGAGCCCGTCTATCATCATGTGGATTTCCATGTGCTGCGCCACACCAACATAGAGGTGCACTTCACGCCCTCGTGGATGTATGCGCCGGGGCGCAACCGCTGGTTGCAACGCTGGTTTGAGGCGCAGGCCGCTGAGCAGTTTGGCCATACAGTCGCTGGATTTTGCGCACCCACGCCGTCGTTCAACGCCGTCTATCTGCTGCTGCATATCTATCGGCACTTCTTCTCCGAGGGCGTTGGTCTGCGCCAACTCACCGACTACTACTGCCTGCTCCACCGCTGGCAGCCTACGGCAGAGGAGGCGGCTGCCATCGCCGACGCCTTCCGCCATCTCGGGCTGCGGCGTTTCGCTGGCGCGCTGATGTATGTGCTCGGCGACATCTTCGGGCTTGAGCAGTCGCGGATGCTGGTCGCGCCCGAGGAGCGGTCGGGAGCGATGCTGCTCTCCGAGGTGATGCTCTCGGGCAACTTCGGCCATAGCGACACGCGCTTCAAGCACTACGCCGACGGCACAGCAGGCGCATACTTCACCCGCGTACGCCGCAACCTGCGCTTCGTACGCTACTATCCCAGCGAAGTCCTCTGGGCACCGCTGTGGAAACTCTGGCACTTCGTATGGCGCATCGCCCACAGGAGATAGGCGGCCATCCTATGACAAAGATAAAAGATTGCTATGATACATACCCAGAATTCGAGCGACAGACTGGTGCGCCTCGGCGTACTCATCTCAGAGGCTACCCTCATTATGCTGATGATGGCAGGCATCTACGTCCTCTATTGGCGCGAATCGGGCAATTTCCCGCCGCACTTCAAGCGTCTGCTGGTGCTTATCGCGCTGTGTTACGGCGTATGCCAACTCTACACGGGTGTCGTGGTGCATCAACGCTTCACCACAGGTGATGTCATCCTGAAAAAGCACTTCACGACCTTCCTTTCGTTTGTTCTGCTGACGCTCACGGTGCTGTGGGTGTTTCGCTGGCCGCTCTTCACATGGCGCTTTATGGTGCCGCTCTTTGGCGGGTCTTTCGTCGTCGTGTTGCTCTTCCGCTATCTCACGCGCTGGGCACTCAAACGCTACCGCAGCAAAGGCCGCAACACCAACTTCGCCGTCTTCGTAGGCGACATCAGCATCGTCGAGGACCTCTTTCGCCGTATGGTGGACGACCCTACTACGGGCTACAAGGTGCAGGGCTACTTCGCCGATGCGCCAGCACCACTGGCTGCGTCGCTCGGCGTAGATTATCTGGGCACAGCGGCGCAGTTCCCCGCCTATATGGCCAGCGGCCAGCGGCGTGTGGATTATGTCTATTGCACGCTCTCCGACCAAGAGAGCAGCGCGCGCCACGCCATCCTCTCGTACTGCGAGGCGCACCTCATCCGCTTCTGCGGCATCCCGGCCTCCGTCATCGATGTGAAGCACACGATGGCGTTTGAGATGATGGCCGGCACACCGGTCTTCTCTGTCCACAATGAGCCTTTGGAGTCCATCATCAACCGTGCGCTCAAACGCGCCTTCGACATCTGCTTCTCGCTCGCTGTCCTGGTGCTTGTCTTCCCGTGGTTTTACGTCGTCTTTGGCCTGTGGATCAAGCTGACGAGCCCGGGTCCTGTGTTCTTCAAGCAGCAGCGCAGCGGCCTTGGTGGTAAAGCGTTCTGGTGCTACAAGTTCCGTTCGATGCGCCTCAATGCCGAGTCCGACACGCGCCAGGCCACCCGCGATGACCCGCGCAAGACGCGTGTGGGCGAACTGATGCGCCGCACGAGCATCGACGAGTTGCCGCAGTTTATCAACGTGTTGCGCGGCGAGATGTCGGTCGTCGGCCCGCGTCCTCACATGCTGCGCCACACCGAGCAGTACGCCCACATCATCGGCTCGTACATGGTGCGCCACTTCGTCAAGCCCGGCATCACGGGCTACGCGCAAGTCACGGGCTATCGCGGCGAGACCTCCGAACTCTGGCAGATGGAGGGCCGCGTAGAGCGCGACATCTGGTACATCGAGCATTGGAGTCTCTCGCTCGACGTTTTTATCATCTTCAAGACCATCGTGGGCGCGTTCAAGGGCGAAGAAGGCGCGTATTAGCCTACGTCCCTTTTCGCCCCAAGTCGTGCGCCTTTTCACGATTTGCGCAGATAGTAAAACCGGTCTGCGCAGACCGTTTTAACAACAAGGGCAGATAGTTTTTCCTATCTGCCCACGACCTTACGATACACTTCTGCCAAGCGTTGCGCGGCGGCGTGCCAAGTGAACTGCTCTGCCCGCTGCCTGCCTCTATCGACTATCCGCCTCCTTTGGTCAGCAGGCAGGGAATAGATGTACGCCATCTTCTCACTCAAATCAGAGTCACCTTGCAAGTCGGCATGGAAGTACACGGCGGCGTCACCACCTATCTCGGGGAAGCAACTCGTGTCATTGAGCAGCACAGGACAGCCATTGGCAAAGGCTTCGAGTATCGGTATGCCAAAGCCTTCGTAGATTGACGGGAAGATGAAAGCAATGGCATAGTGGTATAAATTGTATAAGTCCTCATCCGACACATAGCGGCACCGCACCTTGTCCGTCAGATGTAGCGCATCAATCATGCGCTGCTCTCTTGGCGTGAAGGGACTTCCCGTACACAGCAACTTCACCTCGGGATGGTGCTGATGGAAATGGGCGAAGGCGTACAACGTCTGCTCGAAATTTTTGTAACCCTCTCGCCGACCGACAAACAAGAAATAGGGTTGTCCGACAATGTCGGTGTAGGTATGGTCACTCATATCTGGTGCGCCGTGATAAATCACCGTTATATTCTCTTCCGGTATCTGCCACAGTCTCATGAGATCATGCTTCGTGTGCCCCGACACTGCGACGATATGGGCGGCCTTTTGGCAGAACAGTCGCTTCTGCCTGCTCCACTTCTGCCGTAAAGGCGTGGGGAACAATTCCCATATCATGTCGTGCACGGTGAAGACGAAAGGCTTGCCTGCGAGGTAGTCCAACAGACAGGTCTCTTCCTGCATCGTCACATGGCAGATGTCGAAGTCGCCCGCAGCGAGCGCAGCCTTCGCATATCGCCTGTTGATGGACGTGAAAGAAGGAAAAAACGGGACATTGCGGTCGAGCCAGGTGAAGAGGCGGCGACGTCCCTTGAAACTTATCGCCCCCGCATAGTTGTCGTATGTCAGTCGCGGGCTCGGCAGGTCGGGCAACAACTGCGGGTCCCGCAAGTACAAGTTCTCGGATGCCTTGACAAGTATCTTGCACGCTATGTCGGCGGGCATGTGCTTGATGAGTTCGCAGAAGCATCTTGACACACCGCCAACCTTTTGCTGGAAACATTGGTAATCGAAATATACGGTCATGGTCAAACGACGAGGGCATTAGTTGGCTTGCTTGGGCACTTGTTGCAGCAAGAGAGACAGGCTCAGCCAGAAGATGACTGTACGGATGGAAAACGTACAAATAGGATTGGAGGTGTAACTATCGACGAGGAAGATGACCATCACCAAGGACAGATAGGCCAGATACCGCCTGCGCATGCGACAGCCGGTGACGATGGCGGTCATCATCATGGCGATGAGAAGTACGGCATAGACTACACCGCCTTTGAGCACCATGTGCAGATAGCCCGTCTCGATACCTTCGCGGTCGTAAGTCACTTCCTCTGTGTCTTTGTCCACCATCTCCTGATAGTATGTGCCGTCTATGCCGCGGCCAAAGGCGATGTCCGTGGCTGGTGAATTGGAGAAGTCGTAGAGGAAAATCATCTCTACGCCGCTACGCGTATCTTCCATGCCTTTGTCCATAAGATTAGAGAGGATGCTAGTGGAAAGCCGCTCGAAGTTGGCAACTATGGTTACGGCAGAAAACAGCAACGCCACCAGCATGATGAGCGTAGCCTTCTTGTTGCCCGAAAACAGAACATTGACGATGATGGCAACGAGTCCGTATAGGCCCAATGACAATACCATGTTGCGGCGCGCATTGAGTACCATCAGCAGCAGATAGATGAGGTATATGCAGAAGGTGACGATGCGCCGAGAAGGCGAAAGCAAACGCAGGAAACCTAACAGGAAAGCCGAGATAACAGGCAGATAGACGCCTATCCGCTCGCCGTAGAAGACCTCGCGCACCAATCCGTCAGGGCTGAAATCAATCATCCATAGCGGAATGACCAGCAATTGCAGCTTGAAGAGGACAGAGAGGATGGCATCAAAGTATTTCAGATTGGGCAAAGGCAAGATGACAGCAGGCAGCAGATAGACCATCAAGCCATAGCCGTACTTAAACTTCAGCAGGAACTTCAACAAACCGCCGCCATAATCACCACGCACGATGATGCCGATGCTCACCGCTGCCAGCGCACACCAAAGCACTTGGGCGACCTTACCGTAATGCACATCAGCCTTGTGCGAGAAAACATGCCAGCAACAAACGAAAAGCTGCATCAATATCACAATCTCCAGTCCGTGGATAATATATTTGTTGGCCGTAAAGGCTGATAAGAATGGTTCGACGAAGAATAACACTCCTATCAGCCAATAGATGGTACAAACATACCTTCGCATATTATCTGGTTGCACTCTTGACATAAAGATGGTATTGTATCGGTGCCAATATCAAGCCATTGAAGTTGGCGGCTACCGACGCGATGATGATAGACTCTACGCCCATGCCGTAGCGGCGCAGGAGGGTACACAGCGCGAGAAACAGCACAGGCGAACACAGACAAGCAATGGTCTGCACATTGAGCAGGCCAAGGCCATTGAGCACATTGACATAGACCATGCCAAACATCATGGTGATGTGGAATATCATGACCCACAAGGAGATGGAGAAAGACACCTCAACGGCGGAGCCCACCCACCAGTCGTAGGCCACGGGCGAGAGCAGCAGCAAGACGATGTCGCCCACGACGAAGAGGCAGAAGAGCCGCTGATAGTGCTTCACAGTCGTGACAATCCAACTAATTTCACCTCTGGTCACAGCATCTGTCACGGCGGCCCAAATGGGCGTGACCAGTATGCCCCACACCATGTAGAGCACGTTGAAGTATTTGAAGGCTATGTTGTAGGCCGTGACTTCCGCAGAGCCGTAGTGGCGTATGATGAGGAAGTTCACCATCTGATACTGCACGATGCCCGCTATCTGGATGATGAAGAACCTGACACCGAGCCGGAGCAACGCAGGAGCAAGGCTGAAACGGACGCTGCCGAGCGAAGGGGCTATCTGCCGATAGCGGCGGCCGAAAAAGAAGATGTTGAACAGCGACACGTCGACTATGGGCGCCACGCACAGCCCTATGCACAGCAGCACCAGATTGCCCTTGGTCATGAAGGTAAACAAGGCGATGATGGCCAACGAGAGCAACTGCTGACACAAGTTCAGACACGACGAATAGGCGGGCCGTTGCACCGCCATCAGCACCACGTTGATCGTAGAGAGGATGAAGTTGATGCAGAAGTAAGCGATGATGATGGCGACCGCAATACTCAGACCGTCGGCAGAGGCTGCCGGCACATTGAGCACTTCGTGCCAATGCACAAGTGGGGTGACCATCAGCAGGATGACCAGCGCGGGCATGAATATCAGGGAGAGCAGCGCATAGGTCGTACTGACGTATTGCTTGGCCAACGCCGTGTCGTCGTGGGCCAGTGCCTCGGCCAGTTTGTTTTTCAGCCCATTGTTGATGCCGATGTCCAGAAAACTAATCCATGCCACCATGGAACTCAGCGTCAGCCATATCCCGTAGATGTCGGCATTGACATAGTGCAACACAAGCGGCACCATCACGAGATGGCAAGCGATGCTCGCGCCTTTTAGCCCCAGCATAGCCAGGATGTTTTGCTTGGCTCTACGGGTGCGCGCGTTACCTGTGGTCAAATATGTCAATCTCATACCGTAATCAGTGGGGCTGGCAGGTGCGAAGTTGTGGGACAGACTCCGCAAAATTTTTGCAAATTTAGCAAAAATAACTGATATCTCTACGAAAATTCCAAAAAATGAATTTCTCGGCTACCTAAAAGCACACAACAAAGGCCTTCTCACGGTCTGCTCTCACAGGAAAAACTATCTGCCCTCATCGTCTTAACGACAAGGGCAGATAGTTTTTCCTGTGAGGGCAGACGGGTTTTGTGTGATTTACTTCAAGCCGCGGCCTTTGAGCAGAGCGTCTATCTTGGGCTCGGCACCACGGAACCGCTTATACATCGTCATGCCGTCATCGATGCCGCCCGGGGTGAGGACATAGCGGCGGAAGCGGTCGGCCACTTCCTGGTTGAAGATGTCGCCGGTCTCCTTGAAGGCTTCAAAGCCATCGGCATCGAGCACTTCGGCCCAGATGTAGGAGTAGTAGCCAGCCGTGTAGCCACCACCCATCGTGTGGCTGAAATTGGTCACACGGTAGCGCGGCAGTATCTGACGGGGAATGCCACGGGCGGCCATTTTCTCCTCTTCAAACTGCATCACGTCGAGGTCATCAGGCACCGAGGTCAGGGTGTGGAGATCCATATCGACGTAGGAGGCGGCGAGGTATTCCACGGTGGCAAAGCCCTGGCCATACTTGCCGCTCTCCTCTATCTTGCTTACGAGTGCTTCGGGCATCACCTCGCCCGTCTTGTAGTGCTTGGCATAGACGGCCAGCACTTCGGGCTCCATGGCCCAATGCTCGTTGATTTGCGAGGGCAGTTCTACGAAGTCGCGCTCCACATCGCCCACGGCCTCGTAATTGACGTCTCGCATGAAGCCGTGCAGAGCGTGGCCAAACTCGTGAAACATCGTCTGGACATTGTCGATGCTCTGCAAGGCAGGCATGTCGGCCGAGGGAGGCGTCATACTGCACACATTGACCACCACGGGCTCTACGCGCTTGCCGTCGGCATAACTCTGGCTGCGGAAGTGGGTGCACCATGCGCCGGCACGCTTACCGTCGCGCGGGTAGTAGTCGCTGTAGAATACGGCCAGCAGGCTGCCGTCCTTGTCATAGACCTCCCAGGCCTGTGCCGTGGCTTCGTAGGCCGGCACGTCGGGCGTCACCTCCTTGAAGGTCACGCCGTAGAGTTTGTTTGCCACATAGAAGATGCCGCGGAGCACGTTGTGGATTTCAAAGTATTGCGAGGCCTCTTTCTCGTCAAAGTCGAAGCGTGCCTTGCGGGCGCGGTCGGCGTAGTAGGCATAATCCCAGCCTTCGGGCTCGCAGTCGAGACCGTCTTTGAGCATCTCCTCGCGAATGTCGGATAGTTCTTCGCGCGCCTTCTTCACGGCCGGCTCCCATATCTGGTCGAGCAGGGCATACACGGCCTCGGGGCGCTTGGCCATGCGCTTGTCCAGTATCTGGGCGGCGCAGTTGTCAAAGCCCATCAACTTGGCGCGCTCCAGGCGGAGGCGTACCAGACGGGCGCAGATGGCTTTGTTGTCGTGCGCGCCGCCTGCGTTACCACGGTTGTAGTAGGCGTCGTAGATGCGGCGGCGCAGTTCGCGGTTGCTGCAATACTGCAAGACGGGATTGCACGAAGCGCGCTGCATGTTGAACGCCCACTTGCCCTCCTGTCCCTGCTGCTTGGCCATGTCGGCAGCGCGATCGATATTGGCTTGGGGCAGACCCGCGAGATCCTCCAGCCTATCTACCACGACGAAGGTATTGTTGGTCTCATGCAGCAGGTTCTGCTCAAACTGTATCTCCAGCGTGCTGATCTCCTGATTGAGGGCCATGAGGCGCGCCTTGTCGGCCGCACTCAGGTTGGCACCACTGCGCACGAAGGACTTGTAGATTTCCTCCAAGGCGCGTGTCTGCTCGTGTGTCAGCCCGGCGGGCTTGTCGTCATACACCTGCTTCACACGCCGAAAGAGCGCGTCGTTCATGTAGATCTTGTCGCTATGGGCAGAGAGCAGTGGTGCCATCTCTTCGGCCAAGGCTTGCGAGGCCGCCGTGGAATTGCTGTTGTCGAGTGCCTCGAAGGGCATCATGGCACGCCTGAGGAGTTTGCCGCTCTTGTCCATCGGCTCGATGGTGTTGGCAAAGGTCGGGCTTTCCTTGCTCTCTACGATGGCCTGTATCTCGGCCTTCTGCTCTCGCATGCCCTCCTGCAAGGCTTCGCGGTAGTCGTCGGTGGTGATTTCGCCAAACGACTCGATGCCGTGGCGGTTTGGGCTCTCGGTGAGCAACTTGTTGGCTGATTGCTGTTGTGGATTGTCCGTCATTGTTGCAGTTGCACATCCCGCCAAGACGAGCGTCGTCGCCACAGCGGAAAGCAGGGGTTTGGGTAGTTTCATAGGGTGTGATGTGTTATTCGCGGCAAAGATACGCAAAAAGTCCGACATGATGCTCATCCATCTGTAAGAAAAAGATGTCCAGCGTTGCACCTCTTTTTAGCGGTGACGGAAGAGCGACACGAAGGCGCGCCAGAAGTGCTCCAAGGGGCGGCGTGCCGTGATGCGGGTGGTGGCGGGCAGGGCGGCATCGGTGAGCAGACGCGCCCGCCATACGGAGATGGTGGCAAGCCCTGTGCAGTCGGACAGAGCCTTGTGCCCGAGGTGGTGCACACTGCGCGGCAGGCGGAGGTGCTCCAGGGCGTAGCAGCGCTCGAAGGTGTGGCTGCCGATGTGGCGCAAGCCCTTGGGCAGCGTCACCTCACGGAGGCTGGTGCAGTCGGCGAAAGCATAGCCGCCGATATGGCGTAAGCCGCGCGGCAGGTCGAGGCGGGTGAGTGCAGTGCAGCCCTTGAAGGCATAACGCTCTATCTTGCTGATGTCGGCAGGGACGATGGTGGCGGCGCAGCCCACGATGAGCGTATGGGTGGCACGCTCCACGATGGCTTGGCAGTCGTGGGGCGCACAGTAGTGCGGATTGCTGGACGCGACGCTGATGCTGCTGAGCGCAGCGCAGTGGGCGAAAGCGCCCTTCTCAATGTGCTCCGTATCGGCAGGGATGGCGATGGCAGCGAGGCTCTCGCAGTGGGCAAACGCGCCGTGCTCTATCTTCTTCAAGCCGTGGGGCAGGTCGATGCTGCCAAGCGCGGTGCAACGGCGGAAGGCGTTGGTGCCAATGCGTTGCAAGGTGGCGGGCAGCGCGAGGGCGCGGAGCGAGATGCAGTCTTCGAAGGTCTCTGCGCCGAGACTGTGGAGGGTGGCGGGCAGATGTACCTGGCCGAGCGCAGTGCAGCCTGCGAAGACGCCTTCGCCAAGGTGCTGCAAGTGCTCGGGCAGGCGGATGGCAGTGAGGCTCGTGCAGTGCTGGAAAGCCTTGCTGCGCACTTCGTGTACGCCCTCCGGCAGGCGGATGTCGTGGAGATGGGTGCAGCCCTTGAAGGCGCGGCGGTCGATGCTTTCCAGGCTCTCGGGCAGATGAATGGCCGTGAGCGCAGTGCAGTCCTGGAAGGCCTGCTCGCCTATCTTGCGCAGCGTGGAGGGCAGTGTGATGGAGGACAGGGCGGAGCAGCCCTTGAAGGCACGAGCGTCTATCGTGGTCACGCCTTCGTCAATGGTCAGTTCGGTGAGTTGGTCGTCATAGGCATACGCGCCCTCGGCGATAATGTTCTCGTTCTGTGTCATAAGTGTGTTAATGTTCTGTATTTTGTGTGGGCTGCAAAGTTACGACTTTCTTTTGACTTAATGGCTCTTTCGATGGGAAAGTTTGGCCCTTTTGCCCGAAAGTCGTACATCTTGCAGGGGCGGTGCTTCTCAGCAGTCGGCCGCCACGCGCTGCCACGGCGCGAGGATAAGGCGCGATGGCATCGCCTCGCTGGCTTGCCAACGCTCGGGACACACTACTATCTTGTGCGGGTCGGCATTGAGCCATGCGCCCCACCACGAGAAGGTGCTGTTGCAGATGACATGATGGCGGCAGTGGCTCATGAGCAGCATGTCCTGCCACGCGTCGTTGCCGTGGTTGCAATCCACAAAGACGCTCTCGCTTGGCAGAGAGAGACTTGCCCTGACCCATGCGATGTCGTCGCTGAACACATAGAAATGGGCATCGGGCCTGAGCGCGAGCATACGCGCCACAGCGCGCTGGTAGTAGCCCTTCTGACACACGCACCCACTCTCTCGATAGTGCTTGGATAGCAGATAGTCGCCTCGGCGCACATGCAGGCTGACGGCACGGGGGTCGCTGTCGATCTGGGCCAGCAGGGCTTGTGTCGGCTCATTGGATAGCGTCGTGTCGAAACGGAAGGCCGCCCTGATTTCTGCCGCACAGTCAGCGAAATACCGCTCGTCCTGATAGAAGCCCTTGAAGTAGAGCAACGGCCAGGCATAGGTCTTGCGGTAGGCTTCCAGCGTTTCGAGATTTTGCTTGCGCTCCAGTATCGTCTTGAAGCAAAGGAACTCCGCGACTTTCTTCACCCACTGCGGGAGGCATACTTCGTCGGCGGGCAAAGAGAAGATGCGGTGCAGCTCGTAGCCATTGTGCACATGGTAGTGCACCATGTCGGAAAGGTCTATGTAGGTGTCGGGAAACCGCTTTTTCATGGCCACATAGAGCGCATAGATAAACATCTGGTTGCCCAATCCGCCAATCATCTTAATCAATCTCATGGTAGGACTATTCGGCGTGTGTGTGAAGATGCGACGCGAACCATTGGGGTAAAGGATTGTCGTGCACGATATAGCCATCGCGGCGCAGCTCGGCCATGTGGGCACAGCCCATGACGCTCTCTTCGTAGGCTTGCTCCAAGCGTCCCTGCTTGTGGAGGGCGTAGAAGTAGCGCCAGTGGCGTCCGCCATGCTTCGAGGGATTGGCCTCATAGGCCTTGCCGCCGGTCACCATTTTGCTGATGAAGTGGGCTTTGCCGCGCAGGCTGTAATGGTAGATGATGATGTCGCTCTCGCGCTTCACCCTTGGCAGCATCAGCACCTTGTGGTTGCCCTGCGCGATTTGCAGGTAGCCGTCCGTGCGATGCAGCACCTTCCCTCTCTGGCGGGCATAATGGGAGAACGGGCACAAGCCGTAGCGCGCTTCGTCCTCGGGCTTTACGGCTCTGACGGTCTCCTCCCACGCGCTCAGCGGCTGGCCTTCTACGGGCAACACGCTGACCGTCCGACAGTGCAGTACACCAGCCCTCGTGCTGTCGAGTCCGGCCTTCAGATTGCCCGTCGGTGGCCACCAGAACTCATCGGCATCGGCATTGATGACCCAGTCGGCACCGTACTGGCGTTTGGCCATCCATACCATGCGATCGACCCAACGCTTCTGCAAGTAGCCCGTAGCGGGCTCCGAGATGATGTGCCACACCCAGCCTCGGCGCTCGTATTGGCGCAGGATGTCCATCGTGGCGTCGGACGAATTGTTGTCGGTGACGATGAAGCCATCTACACCCATAGCATGGTGAAACTCCAGATTGGCCGCGAGGATGTCGGCCTCGTTCTTGACCAGCAAGGTCATGACGAGCCGTGGCTTCTTGACAGGCAGCAGCGTCTTGGGCCACTGCCACAGGGCGAAGCCTACCTTCTGCAATGTGTGTCCTATGCTCATGTGCGTCTGTGGATGGGGGAGGCTACAAATACTTTCTCAACTCGGCCGCGTCATAGACCACGCGCTCCACAGTGCCTGCCTTATCGACGATGATGACGGCGGGCAGCGCAGTGACGCCGAGGGTGCGGTAGAGCGGAGAGTCGATGCCCTTGGTGTCGCAGAGCGTGGGCACGCCGCGCAGCATGGCATTGCTGAGGAGGTGCTCCGCCTTTTCCTTTTCGGTGTCGAAACTCACCGTGACAACGCTGAGCGAAGGCTGCGCCGCGAGACATTCGCCTACGGCGCGCAGCATGGCGTAACTACGGTCTGCCCAGGAAGCCCAAACGACAAGGGCAGATCGTCGTCCGCGTATGCCCTTGCTGTTGAAACTGTCTCCCGAGAGCGTAGTGCCCGAGAAATGCGGCAAGCGTGCGCCCTCGGCAGAAGCGAGCAAAGGGGTGAGGCGGTCGGATACAGCGCGCAGCACAGCGTCGTCGGGCTGTGCGCGCTGCAAGGCCGTGAGCAGCGAGCGCGTAGGCTCGGCTCTGAGCGGCACAGCAGCCGCAAAATACTGCACGAAGGCCGCCACAGCCGCCATCGTCTCGGCATGGCTGCGGACGAAAGTGGCCACCTCACGTTCACGGTCGGCTTGACGCATCGGGGCTATGCGCTGGCGCAGCGTGGTGAGCAGGTCGTTGTCGTTATTGCCCGTCACAGCGGCTTCTGCCAGGCGCGAGGAGGCGCACTGCACCGCGATGTCGTCGCCCGGACGCGCCACGAGCACCAGGGTCGTGAAGTTGGGGAAGAGCAGGGTGAGCAGGGTCGGCTGGTCGAGGCTACACTCTATGCGGCCTTCACTGCCCTCTATCTTCAAGGTGTCAAGGGCGGCGCGGCCAGCACTCTCCGTGGCGTAGAGCAGCAGGTTGGTGCGCTCCACACCATCGATATTGACGCTGATGCGCACCTTGTCCTTGGCTGGGCCGCAGCCTGTGCACAGGAACAGCACGCCGAAGGCCATCAGGCGGCGCAGCAGACGCCCACCCATCAGGCAGTAAAGCCCGATGGCGACAAAGGGCAGCGAGAGCAACTGGCCTTGGTTGAGCCCAATGGCCGACTGCATCGCCACCTCCCAAGGCTCCTGCACCTCCTTGAAAAACTCCACGAAGAAGCGGAAGGTGAAGATACTCGTGAGGCAAAGGCCGAAGTAGAAGCCCGTACCCACCCGGTGGCTTTGGCGACGGTAGATGAGCAGGCCTACGACGAAGAAGACGAGGTAGGCCATGGCCTCGTAGAGCTGGCCGGGATGGCGCGGGAAGGTCTCGCCGAGACGCTGGAAGACAAAGCCCAAAGGCCAGTCTGCGCTGCAAGCCTTGCCCACTATCTCGGAGTTCATGAGGTTGCCCAGCCGGATGCAGCAGGCGGTGGCAGGGGTGGCGATGGCCACGCAGTCGAGCACACGCAGCAGCCCCACCTTGTAGCGACGCACATAGAGCCAAAGGGCGAGCATCAGGCCCAGTGTGCCGCCGTGGGAGGCGAGGCCGGCATAGCCCGTGAAGTGCCAGCCACCCGCAGCGTCGTGGCGCATGGGCAGTATCATTTCCAAGGGATGGGCGAGGAAGTAGGCGGGCTCGTAGAGCAGACAGTGCCCAAGGCGTGCTCCGATGAGCACACCGAGGAAGCAGTAGAGAAACAGGGGCTCGAACTTCTTGTCAGCGATGCGCTGATGGCGGTAGAGCCGCTGCACGACAAACCAAGCCGCAAAGAGGCCGATGCACCACAGGAGCGAGTACCAGCGCACCACGATGCCGCCCAGCGAAAAGGCTACGATAGAGGGATCCCAGATGATCATACGTTGAAACGGAAATGCATGATGTCGCCGTCCTGCACGACATAGTCCTTGCCTTCCACATGGAGCAAGCCCGCCTCGCGGACGGCGGCTTCGCTGCCGAGGCGTACATAGTCGTCATACTTGATGACCTCGGCGCGGATGAAGCCACGCTCAAAGTCGGTGTGGATGACCCCTGCACACTGCGGGGCTTTCCAGCCACGGCGGTAGGTCCACGCCTTCACCTCCATCTCGCCAGCCGTGATGAAGGTCTCGAGTTGCAGCATGCGGTAGGCCGTCTTGATGAGCCTGCCGCAGCCGCTCTCCTCCAAGCCTATCTCGGCGAGAAACGCCTGACGGTCTTCGTAACTGTCGAGCTCGGCGATGTCGGCCTCCGTCTGGGCAGCCAGCACGAGCACCTCCGCACCCTCGTCTTTCACCGCCTCGCGCACCTGCTCCACATAGGCATTGCCCGTGACGGCAGAGCCTTCATCGACATTGCAGACATAGAGCACAGGCTTGCTCGTGAGCAGAAACGCACCACGCACGGCGGCCTGCTCCTCCTTGGACTCAAAGGTGACGCTACGCGCCGACTTGCCCTGCAAGAGGGCTTCGCGGATGGCCGTGAGCACCTCATACTCCACTTTGGCTTGCTTGTCGCCGCCCACCTGCGCCACCTTCTCCACCTTGCGGATGCGGTTTTCTACCGTTTCGAGGTCTTTGAGCTGGAGCTCGGCGTCGATGATTTCCTTGTCGCGCAGCGGATCTACGCTGCCATCGACATGCACCACGTTGGGGTCGTCGAAGCAGCGCAAGACATGGATGATGGCGTCTGTCTCGCGGATGTTGCCAAGGAACTGGTTGCCCAGTCCTTCGCCCTTGCTGGCCCCTTTGACCAAGCCTGCAATATCGACGATTTCGACCGTCGTGGGCACGATACGCCCCGGGTGGACCAGTTCGGCCAAAACGCCGAGACGCTCGTCGGGGACAGTGATGACGCCCACATTGGGCTCTATGGTGCAGAAAGGGAAGTTGGCACTCTGTGCCTTCGCATTGCTCAGACAGTTGAACAGGGTCGATTTGCCGACATTGGGCAAGCCGACGATGCCACATTGTAAACTCATAATCGTGAAAAAATTATAATTGCACTGCAAAAGTAGAAATAAATAACGAGATACAGCGCGTATTTGGTGCAAATTTCATAACTTTGCGCCCATAATTATGAAGATTGCACTCATTGGCTACGGTAAGATGGGACACCTTATCGAGCAAGTCGCCCTCGGGCGCGGCCACAGCGTCGTGGCCATCATCGACATCGACAACCGCGAAGACTTCGACAGCGCAGCCTTCCGCTCGGCCGATGTCGCCATAGAGTTTACCGCACCCGAAGCCGCATGGAGCAACATCCAGCGCGCTTGGGACGCTGGCGTGAAGGTCGTCAGCGGCAGCACCGGTTGGCGCGAAGCCCACGAGCAGGAGGTGCAGCAGGCCTGCCATGAAGGTGGCAAGACGCTGCTCTGGGCCAGCAACTTCTCGGTGGGCATGGCCATCTTCTCGGCCGTAAACCGCTATCTGGCCACGCTGATGAACCGCTTTGATGCCTATCGCCCCAGCATGGTGGAGACGCACCATGTGCACAAACTCGATGCGCCATCGGGCACTGCCATTACCCTGGCCACCGACATCGTAGCGCGCCTCGACCGCCTCGACCGCTGGGGGCTGCATGAGACCGCCGACGGCGTCTTGCGCATCGACGACATACGCCGCGGCGAAGTGCCCGGCATCCACACCGTGGCCTACGACTCCGAGGCCGACCTCATCACCCTGAGCCACGACGCCCATTCGCGCCGTGGCTTTGCCCTCGGCGCTGTCATGGCCGCCGAGTATGTGGCCCACCACAGCGGCCTGCTGACCATCGCCGATGTCTTCCCCGAACTCGTATAACACCAACACAAATACTACCACCATGAAACTCCTCCATCTATCTACGCTCGCCCTCGGCCTCTCGCTGACGCTCACGGGTTGCAGCAAACTCGGTAGCCTCTCTGCTGACAACTTCACCGTCACGCCCAATCCCTTGGAAGCCGTAGGCGGCAAGGTGACAGCGACCATCGACGGACGCTTCCCCGAGAAATACATGAAGAAGAAGGCTGTCGTCAGCGTCATCCCCGTGCTGCGCTACGACGGCGGCGAAGCCGTAGGACAGCGTGCCACGTTTCAGGGCGAGAAGGTGCTCGGCAACGACCAGACCATCTCCTACCGCGTGGGTGGCAACTACACCATGAAGACCACCTTCGACTATGTCCCCGCTATGCGCGAGAGCCAACTCTACCTCACCTTCGACGCCATGCAGGGCAAGAAGCGCGTCACGCTGCCCGAGGTGAAGGTGGCCGACGGTGTCCTTGCCACCGCCACTCTCTTGGCGCGCACCATAGCCACCGCTACTACCGAAATCGCACCCGATGCCTATCAGCACGTCATCGCTGAGAAGCAGCAGGCACAGATCAAGTACCTCATACAGCAGTCCAAGGTGAGAAGCAGCGAACTGACCACCACCAGCGTGACCGACTTCGTCCGGACGCTGCGCGACATCAAGGCCGACCAGCGTAGTTTCCAGCTCGACGGCATAGAGGTCAGTGCCTACGCTTCGCCCGACGGCAACATCGGCCTTAACACGCAATTGGCCGAGGCGCGTGAGCAGTCGGCCAGCAAGTATGTCAAAGACCAACTCCACCAAGTGGGCCTCGAGGCCGACCTCGACAGCCGCTACACCGCCGAAGACTGGGAAGGCTTCCAGAGCCTTGTCAGCGCGTCCAACATACAGGACAAGGAGGTCATCCTCCGCGTGCTCTCCATGTATAAGGACCCCGAGGAGCGTGAGCAGCAGATACGCCACCTCAGCGCAGGCTTCACCGACCTCGCCGACGAGATACTGCCCGAACTGCGCCGCTCGCGTATGACCATCCACTACAACATCATCGGCCGTAGCGACAGCGAGATACAGCAGCAGTATGCTGCCGATGCTTCGCGTCTGAGCATAGAGGAACTGCTCTATGCCGCCACCCTGACCGACGACGACGCAGCGCGTGCCGACATCTACACCACCGCCACACGTCTCTATCCCGCCGACTACCGCGCCTACAACAACCTCGGCTGCCTGGCCTATGCCCGTGGCGACAAGGCCGCTGCCAAAGCGTGGCTCGACCGCGCTGAGCAGATACAGCAGGGCACGACCGAGGTGAACACCAACCGCGCCATCCTCGCCCTGGCCGACGGACAGGTGGCAGAAGCCGAAGGTTACCTCGCCTCCGCCACTACGGCACGCGCCTACAACGAGGTGCTCGGCCAACTGCTCATCGCCGAAGGCCGCTATCCGCAGGCTGCTACCGCTATGGCAGGCGTGAGCAGCAACAGCGCGGCGCTGGCACACATCTTGGCCAAGGACTACGCCAGTGCTTCGCGTGTGCTCGACAGTCTCTCCGCGCCCGACGCTACGACCGACTACCTCCGCGCCATCGTGGCCGCACGCACGGCGAAAGAGAGCAAAGCCCTCGAATATCTCCGCGCTGCCGTCGCCCGCGACGCTTCGCTCAAAACCCTCGCTGCCCACGACCTGGAGTTCGTTACGCTCTTTGCCGACAGCGATTTTCAGCAAATAGTCAAATAAAACTACCTATTATATGAAACTACATGCCTCACGCCGTGCGTGGTGTCTTTGTGTCCTGCTCATCGTCCTCTACCTGCTCTTCCTCTACTGGGTCGGCTCGTGGTGGGGACTCGTCGTCGTACCCTTCATCTTCGATGCCTACATCACGAAGTTCATCCCGTGGACCTGGTGGCGTAAGTCGGAGAATGGCATGGTGCGCTTCGTTATGAGTTGGGTCGATGCCCTCGTCTTTGCCTTCGTCGCCATCTACTTCATCAACCAGTATTTCTTCCAGAACTTCGTGATCCCCTCCTCGTCGCTCGAGAAGACGATGCTCACGGGCGACTACCTCCTCGTCTCCAAGGTGAGTTACGGCCCGCGCATCCCGCAGACTCCGCTCACCATGCCCATGACGCAGCACACGCTGCCTGCGTGGCTCGGTGGCGGCAAGAGTTATCTCGAACAGCCCCACTGGGATTATCGCCGCATCAAGGGCACAGGACAGGTAGCCTTGGGCGACATCGTGGTGTTCAACTACCCCGCTGGCGACACCGTTGCGCTCGGCGCGCAAGACCAGGACTACTACCGCCTCTGCTACACCATAGGCCAGCAGGCACTCGGTCTCGAAGCCGAGCCTGCCGACACCGCCGACTACGCTGCTGCGCAGACGCGCTACGCCGCCATTCGTGAGGCGGGCCGCAACTATATCCTGCAAAACGAGGCGCAGTTTGGCCGCATCGTTAGCCGTCCTACCGACCGCCGCGAGAATTATGTCAAGCGCTGCGTCGGCCTCCCGGGACAGACGCTGCACATCAAGCACGGCGTCGTCTATCTCGATGGCCATGCTATGCCGCAGCCCGAGCAGATGCAGCAGAACTACTTCGTGCGCTTCAAGCAGTCGCCCACCGTCGATTTCCTCAAAGCCAACGGCATCACCCGTGAGGACCTCTCTCACCCCATCGACGCCGACGGCACATACTATATGCCGCTGACGCGCCAGACGCTGCGTACCTTGCAGCAGCAGCGCGACCTCTGCGAGGTCTTGCAGCAGGCACCGCCAGCCGCCGACTGGCTCTATCCGCAAAATAAATATACAGGCTGGACGACCGCCGACTACGGCCCGCTCTGGATACCCAAACGCGGCGCGAGCATCGCCCTTACGCTCGACAACCTGCCGCTTTACGAGCGTTGTATCCGCAACTACGAAGGCCACGACCTCTGCGTCAAGAACGGACGTATCCTCATCGATGGCAAACCCGCCACGCGCTACACCTTCGCCCTCGATTACTACTGGATGCAGGGTGACAACAGAGACAACTCCGCCGACTCCCGCTTCTGGGGCTTTGTGCCCGAGGACCACATCGTGGGCAAGCCCCTGCTTGTTTGGCTCTCCCTTGACCCAGATTACGGTCTTTTCGACGGCAAAATCCGCTGGTCGCGCTGCTTCAAGTGGGTGAGCGGGATAAAGTAATTTCCCGGGTGCGCAGATGATTTTTCTCTTCTGCGCAAATCGTGCAAACGGTCTGCGCAGATAGTTTTTACGGCCTGCCCAATTCGGAACGTACCGAAGGGGCAGGCCGTTTTTTGTGCCTTGCGGCGAGGTGGCAGAAAAGGCACAGAGTGTCAATGAAACAAGGCCAACTCGGCTCCCAGTCTTTACGGATTGGGAGCCGAGTTTGTTTGTGCGCAGTCCGTCCGACCGTTGCTCGAAGTAAGGACACGCGGCGTGCACCACACACAAAGCGGGCTGCCACTTCAAGAGAGAGTAGCAGCCCGCTGTATGCGTGTGGTGGGTGGGCGGAGAGCACGCGGCCGCCGCCCACCCGTGGGGATTATTCTTCGTCCTCTACGGATTCCCAGTCGTTGTCGGCCCAGTCCATAAGTTCTTTGCGGCGGGCTTGCTCGTCGCCACCGACAGCGTCGCTGAGGTTGAGGAGTACAGAGTCACGGCTGATAAGTGCCGTCTGCTCACATTCGGGTGCAATATATGTCTTCATTGTTGTTTCGATTAGAGTGTTCGACATTTACTTTACGATAAACTTGCGGCCGTTCTTGACATAGACACCAGCGGGGAGGTTGGTGGTGTTCATGCGCTGACCGTTGAGGTTGAAGACAGGAGCACTCTCCGTGCCTTGGATGAGGCTCTCGATGCCCGTGGTCGTGCCGTCGAGGCGGAAACCGTTTGCCTTGGCGCTTTGTGCCGAGAGCACGAGGTAAGCCTTACCAGCGTGAGCATCTACCTTGTGACCACCTTCGTAGCCCCAGTAGAAGCCGATGCTGCCTTCGTCGTTGGCGGCGTTGAGGCTCAGCTTGTAGATGTAGTCGCTACCAGCGTCCTTGGTCTGGTCTTCGAGGCAGCCCCAGAGGAGGTTACCGGTCATATCTACAGGAGTAGCGTCCTTGACGGGCGTGATTTCTGCAGGAGCAGCAGTGGGCCCGTCAGTGCAGACGAGGATACCAGTGTTAGCGGGGATGACGGGCTGACCTGCGCTACCTTCGTAGAAGATTTCGATGGAGTAGAAATAGTAGCCATTGAACGTAAACTCATAAGTAGGAGCGTTCGGCGTGTACTCGAAGAGTTCTTCATTCATATAAGAACTATCCAGTGCAGTTACAACAATCTTGGTGATGTTTGCACCCGTGGTAGTAGCACAGGTAATGGTATGACCTGTATAGAAGTACATACCGCTACAATCATTTACCTTAACCGTGGTGCTACCACCCTTATAAGTGAAGGTGTGCTCGCCCATTTGACTATCCTGCGGGTCAATGGTGTAGAAAGAGGACGTATCGCCACTATAATAGTCGCTACCGCCTTCGGTCTTTTCGCCCTTGAGTTCTTCGATGGTGAGTACGCCGCTCTCGGCTGCGTTGGTAACTATGCAAGCGGTGTAGCCTTCGGGGAGCATGAAGTCACGGTCGTAGCAGAAGGTCGTCCAGTACTTATCGCCTGCGGCAGAGGTCGAAGCGACGGAGAAGGTCTTGCTCATCGTGCTCTCCTTGAGGTAAGTCACGGTGATAGTCGCTTGGTTGTTTACCAACTCGCTCACTGCCACCTCAACCTCGTAGCCCTCATAAGTGGCCTCGATGTCGTCCTTGGTGATGGTGTTCTTCGTGTAGTAGTTGTCGCCATTGCCACAAGTCTGGCCACCGATAGTGATGGTAGCACCTTCGGGTGCGCCCTTGAGCGTCACGGTGTAAGCGTTGCGGCTGAATACCACCTTGATGACATTGCCTCCTTCGATGGTGGCTGTGGTGTTGTAGTCTTCGTTGGTCACCTCGATGGAGGTCAGCGTACCCATTGCGGTGTAGGTGGCATCTTTGTCGTAGGTCTTGTCGCCGATAGTGACGGTAGCACCTTCGGGAGCACCCT
>JAGHRU010000025.1 GCA_018066225.1 Candidatus Equimonas enterica | reverse complement strand
AGCATAAGGCTTTTAAGTAAAACATATAACACATCAATTTATGTCTGGCTTTGAAGAAGAACTGCTGCTTGATGCCGAGGACAATGCGCGTGCCGTATCCTATATCCGCGCCGTGCTGCCACAAGAGTCCAAGGAGCGTTTCACCGACGATGACTTGTACTATTTCCTCGACCTTATCTACGAATACTATGCTGCCATGACGCCCGACGCTGCCGGCTTTATCGATATTGACGAGCAGCAAACGGCAGCCCACTTGCAAGCGATGGCGAAGAAAGAAGGGTACGGCGATTTCGCCACGGAAGACCTGCTCTTTGTCGTACAGGGCGAGAGCGAGTATGCAGCACAACAAGCCGACGAATAAGACTTTTATTTATGAGTAAAATAAAGAGAGTATATACCTTTGGCAACGGACAAGCCGAAGGCAATGCGTCGATGCGTGAGGCACTTGGCGGCAAAAGTGCCAACCTTGCCGAGATGAACCATCTCGGGGTGCCTGTACCTCCGGGCTTTACCACTACGACCGACACCTGCAACGAATACTATCGCGTAGGACAGGAAGAGATTATTGCTCTGTTGAGCGAAGAGGTAGAAGCCGCCTTGAAGCACATCGAGACCCTTATGCGCTGCAAGTTTGGCGATGCCGAAAATCCCCTCTTGGTCAGCGTGCGCTCTGGTGCGCGTGCCTCTATGCCCGGCATGATGGACACCATCCTCAACCTTGGCCTCAACGATGAGGTGGCAGAAGGTATGGTGCGCAAGACGGGCAACGCCCACTTCGTTTACGACTCCTATCGCCGCTTCGTGCAGATGTATGGCGATGTTGTCCTTGGCATGAAGCCCGTAAACAAGGAAGACATCGACCCCTTTGAGCAAATCATCGACGAGGTAAAACAGGAGCAGGGCGTAGACCTCGACAAAGACCCCAGCGTCGAGAGCCTGAAACTTCTTGTGAAGCGTTTCAAGAAAGCCATCAAGGAACAGACGGGGCAGAACTTCCCCACCAATCCCAAGGAGCAGTTGTGGGGTGCCATCTGTGCTGTCTTCCGCTCTTGGATGAACGACCGCGCCATTCTCTATCGCAAGATGGAAGGCATCCCCGACGAGTGGGGTACGGCCGTCAGCGTTATGGCTATGGTCTTCGGCAACATGGGCGATACGTCCGCTACTGGCGTTTGCTTCAGCCGTGATGCAGGCAACGGTGCTTGCGAGTTCAACGGCGAATATCTGGCCAACGCGCAGGGTGAAGATGTGGTAGCCGGTATCCGCACGCCGCAGCAGATAAGCAAGTTGGGCAGCCAACGCTGGGCGCAGCGCGCAGGTATCAGCGAGGAAGACCGCATCGCCAACTATCCTTCTATGGAGGAAGCCATGCCCGAGATGTATCAGCAGCTCTTCGACATCCAGCGCAAACTGGAGCGTCACTATCAGGATATGCAGGACATGGAGTTCACGGTGCAGGAAGGCAAACTTTGGTTCTTGCAGACCCGCAACGGCAAGCGCACAGGCACGGCTATGGTGCGTATCGCCATCGAGTTGCTGCAAGAAGGTGTCATCGACGAGAAGACGGCACTCATGCGCTGCGAGCCCAACAAACTTGACGAACTTCTCCATCCTATCTTCGACAAGGAAGCCTTGAAGCGTGCCAAGCCCATTACGCAAGGTCTGCCTGCCAGCCCCGGTGCAGCATGTGGCCGCATTGTCTTCCATGCTGACGATGCAGAGGCGTGGCACAAAGATGGCCATCGTGTCGTTTTGGTGCGTCTCGAAACCTCTCCCGAAGACCTTGCAGGTATGTCGGTGGCCGAGGGCATCTTGACGGCTCGCGGCGGCATGACCTCTCACGCTGCTGTTGTGGCGCGTGGCATGGGTAAGTGCTGCGTCAGCGGTGCAGGTGCCATCAATGTTGATTACAAGACCAAGACCGTAGAAATCGAAGGTAAGGTCTATCACGAAGGCGACTACATCTCCCTCAATGGTACGACGGGTAAGGTCTATGCTGGCGAACTGCCCACAAGAGCCGCAGAACTCAGTGGCGACTTCAAGAAACTCATGGACCTCTGCGACAAATATACCCACCTGCAAGTGCGTACCAACGCCGATACGCCGCACGATGCTCGCGTCGCCCGTGCTTTCGGCGCCAAGGGCATTGGACTCACCCGCACAGAGCACATGTTCTTCGACGGCAAGAAGATTATCGCCATGCGCGAGATGATTTTGGCCGATACCCCCGAAGGTCGTGAGCGCGCGCTGGCCATGCTGCTGCCTTATCAGAAGGCCGACTTCAAGGGCATCCTCGAAGCCATGGAAGGTTTCCAAGTCAATATCCGTCTGCTCGACCCGCCACTCCACGAGTTTGTGCCGCACGACACAGCAGGGCAGGAGACGATGGCACATGAGATGGGCGTTACCGTACGCGAGATTAAGCGTCGTGTCAATAGCCTTGCCGAAAACAATCCTATGCTCGGTCACCGTGGCTGCCGTCTTGGCATCACTTTCCCCGAGATTACGGCTATGCAGACGCGCGCCATCCTCAGTGCTGCCTGCGAACTTAAGAAGGAAGGCCGCAATCCTCGTCCCGAGATTATGGTGCCGCTCATTGGTACGATTACGGAGTTGCAGCAGCAGAAGTCTATCATCAACCGCACTGCACAGGAAGTCTTCGCCGAGTATGGCATTGAGGTCGATTACGAAGTCGGCACGATGATTGAGATACCGCGTGCAGCACTTACGGCCGACTGCATCGCTCTTGAGGCCGATTATTTCTCCTTCGGCACCAACGACTTGACGCAGATGACCTACGGCTATAGCCGCGACGACATCGCCAGTTTCTTGCCCGTCTATCTCGAAAACAAGATTCTCAAGGTCGATCCCTTCCAAGTCCTCGACCAGCGTGGCGTTGGCCAACTCATCGAGATGGCTATCCAGAAGGGTCGCAGCGTACGCCCCAATCTCCGCACTGGTACTTGCGGCGAGCACGGCGGTGAGCCTTCGTCCGTCAAGTTCTGCGCGAAGATTGGCATGAACTACGCCAGTTGTTCGCCCTTCCGCGTGCCCATCGCGCGCCTTGCCGCCGCCCAGGCTGCTGTGGAGGAGTAAAGATGTGATAATCAATAGTTTAGAGGCAGGTCTTTGTTCGAAACAAAGGCTTGCCTCTATTCTTTTTGTGTTTATTTAGCACGAAAAATGTGCGAAATAAACGAAAAAGGCAAATAAAAATCGAGATATTATGTTGAACATTGATCTTATATATAAACATTACGATTCTCTTACAAAGGATAAA
The DNA here is from genome assembly GCA_018066225.1 of Candidatus Equimonas enterica. Classification (GTDB taxonomy): domain Bacteria; phylum Bacteroidota; class Bacteroidia; order Bacteroidales; family Bacteroidaceae; genus Alloprevotella; species Alloprevotella enterica. The sequence goes on along the minus strand of JAGHRU010000025.1, from coordinate 786 downwards.
AAAGAAGAGCTCTTGACAAAATTGTTCAAGAATAGTCGCCAAACAATGGCTTATTTTAGGCGTACAAAAAACGTCAACTTGAGTAAACTTGAAATATTAGCAGATGCTTTTAACAAGCCAATAGACAACTTCCGGTTGAATAACCCTTATGATGAAGATGAAAGTCTAAAGGGGGATGTTCAAGAAAATACTAAACCAGTGGAAGTTCTGGAGTCTAATAATGAGGAGTTGAGAAAGGAACTTAAAAAATTACAGGAGAAGAATGATACCTTAACGGAGATGCTAAGATTAAAGACTGAGACTTGCGAGGCTCTTCAATTAAGCAAACACTGCTTAGAGTTGTTGGTTGCTAAAAACATTAAACTCCAGTAGTTTTTAACAGAAATAATATCGGTTGGCTATAATGCATGTAATGCTGCATATCGCCAACCGATTATTATTTTATGTCACATTATTATGGATGTAGTCACGTATAATACTAACAATTCTTACCCAACTCGTAAGCTTCCTGCAACTTGGCATTGCCCTCAATTGTGCGAGGAGCATCTACACCACCGCAGAAGAGAGTGCCTTTGAGTTCGCATTTGGGATAGCAGTCAATCCAACCTGTAAGACCTGCTTCTGCACGCTTCGGTACCCATTCTTCATCTTCAGCAGCCGTTGAGAGCATGTAAACCTCACGGAACTTGTAATCCTGTGAGTACATGGCGTTCATACGGTCAATGAGCGTCTTCATCTGTCCACTCATTTCATAATAATAGATTGGAGTTGCCCAAACCACTACAT
>JAGHRU010000007.1 GCA_018066225.1 Candidatus Equimonas enterica | reverse complement strand
CTCCTCTCTGCAGGCAAGTATGTGATGACGGCTACGATAGCCGACAACGAAGGCGTGATAGTGCCTGATGAACTGACGAAGTATCTTGGGGGCTACACCGCCAAGGTGGAACTCACCGGCGACGCTCGCCAACTCGTCATCTCATCAATAGATGAGGACTGCATGCTGAGTGGTTTCTCCATCAAGGGCGATGCCGTCATGCTCAGCGACGAGATGGAGATGGTCTATGGCGGCCTGCACTTCCTGCTCGGCGACGCTGCGGGCAACACCACTGGTGCTCTCGCAGTCACAAAGGCTGGCGAGGATATCTACGCACTTGCCGACGCCACCATCGTTTACAAGGGCAACGTGGTCGGCACCGTCACGGGCATCACCTTCAAGCAATATGAAGACCCGACGACAGGCCTTAACGGCATTGATGCCAAGGCCGTCAAGGCAGGCAAGTACCTTGAGCACGACAAGATTGTAATCATCAAGGGCGGCGTCAAGTACGACGTCACAGGCTTCTAAGCCTCTCCCCTTCCGCGTAAAACGATAAGGCGTGTCAGTTTTTCCTGACACGCCTTATCGTTTTAAGGACTTGCGCTTGTTCTTATTTGACTTGCAATGAGATTTCACTGGAGAACTGCTCTTCAAGAACTCGCCCTTGATGCCGCAGTAGTTGGCCAGATATTCCACGTTCATGTCGGGTCGCTGCGCCGTGACTTTGCCGCCGCCCACGCCGCCTGCTATGCAGAGGTCATAGGTGGCACCAGCATCGATGGCGTGGATGTCATGGGGCGTGAAGGTGACTTTGAGCGTCACGGTGCCCGCCAGAGCAGAGGTCTCGGCCCACTGCCAGTCGGCAGTGCTTGTGAGGTGTTCGCGCTTGGGCGTCACGCCGGGTGCAGTGACATCGACGCGCACATCGTAGAGGTCGATGAGGTCTTGTGATATGTCGTTGAGCACGGCGACATAGGCGTACAGTGCGTCCTTTATCGTTTCTTCTTCTTCGCAGGAGGTGAAGCAGGTCATCGCCATCAGCAGCAGCGTGGCGAGAGAGAGTAAATGTTTCATATGGAGGTAATGTGTTAATGGTTAATAATAACTGCCCGCAAAAATAGCAAAAAAAGTGCAGACACGCGCGCTTTCCGCAGATTTTTTGCTGTGCTACTTTGTGCTGATGACCCAATGCCCAGCACTTGTGTTGCCTTCACGAATGAGGATGCCCATCTTCTGCATCGCAGAGAGGTCGCGCTGAATGGTGCGCTTCACGACGGCCAGCACCGCTGCCATTTCTTGCGCAGAGGCCAACGGGTTATCGGTGATGAGGCGTAGTATTTTCTGCTGTCTGTCCGTCAGTTTCACTTGCGACAAACTTACGACAGGGCTTACGACATGACTTGCGACATGGGTCATTTGCATAAACCTCGTTCGCGCTATGGTCACTTGTACGCCTCCGCAGAAGTTCTCAACCTTGGGCATAGGGATACCCGCCTTTTCAAATCCTTCACGGATTTTCTTGAAGCCGCGTCCCCATGTATCGATGAAGCCTGCCTTAAACAAGGCTCCTGCGATGTGTCGGTTGCGCGGCTTGGAGGAGTGTTTGCCATAGAGCACATGCTCATCATAGCCATCAGGCAGTTCGCCTTCGTTCCAAATATCGATGTGGTCATTATAGACGTGCATCTGAATGTCTGGCCCAGCGTAGTCTTTATGGGCAATGGCATTGTAGAGTATCTCGCGCATTGATTCTATGGGGATTTCCAGCGTCTCATAGCGTTGCATCCCTTCGAAGCGCACTGGTGACACCAGATATTTGGCCTGCAAGACTTCCATCACACGCTCAGCCATCTGCATGATGTTGCCTTCTATGACATCTTGAAACATCAAGTCGGCTTCATCCTGTCCAAACCGACCTATCTTAAACACCGCGCTGGGGAAGAATTTCTGTGGACGTTGGCCAAAGAGAAGGATGGCAGCATTTTTCAGATAGCCGCCCTCATCGAGCAAACCAAGACTGTCGAGCACATCGCTCGTTGAGGCATCACGCTCGGTCTCTGGGATGCGTTGTGCCTCTATGCCTTTCTTCAAGAAGTAGTTGATAGCCTTGCGGTCAATGTCTTCTAATGTAGCCTGCTCGTTGGTCATATCATCCCATGAACGTCCCATCTTCTTCAACAGAAATTGCTGTAAAGCTAACCCATTGAGTTCTTGCATGGTGCTACCGCTGCGATAATAGTATTTACCCTTATAACTGATAGCGACATTGCTTGGCTCAATAATCACCTCAATGTAGTCCATCCCATCTTGTTCGTAGAGATTGACATCAACGACCAGTCCCATATAATTTACTACCTTGTTGGGTATGTCTTCCAACAATTTCTTGCTGTCTGTCAGGCCGCAGATTTCATGGTCATCGTTCACGCCGAAATACATGATGGCACCTTGTGCATTCGCGAAGCCGCAAATCCATTTTAAGTACTCATCTTTCCAGATGCGCTTCCATTCGACATTTTGAGATTCTTTTGGTCTTATCTTACTCATAGCCTTTTCTTACACGTTGTGTGTTATTGGTAATGCGCAAAAATAGCAAAAAAAGTGCAGACACGCGCGCTTTCCGCGGATTTTTTGCTATCTTTGCGCGTACATCATTCTGCTTCACCATGCGTCACCTCTTGTTTCTGCTTTGCTTCTTGCCGCTCCTCTCGCTCTCGGCGCAGGAGATGGTCGATGTGCCGGGCGGCACATTTCTGATGGGCTGCAACGACAGTACAGCCTGCTTCGATGAGCAGCCCGTACACGAGGTCACGCTGCGGGCGTTTCGGCTCGCGCGCTGCGAAGTGACCAATGCCGAGTATGAACGCTACTGTCCCGAGCATCGCGTACGGCGTGGCACGATGGGGCTTTCGACGGCCGACGACGAGGCCGTGGTGGGCGTCACCTATGCCGATGCCGTGGGCTACTGTCGCTGGCTGAGTGAGCGCACGGGTCGCCATTTTCGTCTGCCCACGGAGGCCGAGTGGGAATACGCCTGCCGCGCCGGTGGCACGACTCGTTATGACCGTTCGGACAGTCTGCCCAATGCGTTGCGACGAATTGGGCAGACCGTGCGCACGTTCAGCCCAGTCAGTTTGAGGGTCGGTGTCACGCCTGCTAACGCCTTCGGTATCTGCGACTTACACGGCAACGTGGAGGAGTGGTGCAGCGACTGGTATGCGCCCTATGCTCCGGGGCATCAGTACGACCCGCAAGGCCCTGCCACGGGCGAGATGCGCATCACCCGTGGCGGCTCACACCACACCCCCGATGCCTATCTCCGCAGTGCCAACCGCAGTGCTATGCTGCCCGACGACAGCAATGTGCAGGTGGGCTTCCGCATAGCCGAGGACATCGTGGCGACGGCCGCTGCCGACAGCGCGCTCTTCTTGCCCCCCATTCCCTTTGTCATCGCGCCCACCGACGGCAGCCCCTACTACGTCCACAACCACCAGCCAGCCCTCGCTTGCTGTCCCGACGGCAGTCTCCTCGTGGCTTGGTACTCCACGCCTGCGGAGAGTTCGCGCGAGATGTGCGTCCTCTCCTCACGCCTCGACAGCCCGCTTCGCCCACGGCAGCACGGACGCCTGCCACTCTCTTCTTCCGCGTGCCCGACCGTGGCGTGACAGGCACGGCATTGCTCGCCGACACCCTGCGCCACCGTCTGCTGCACATCAACGGCGTGGAGCAGAGCGGCGACTGGCAAAATCTCTCTCTCGTCATGCGCGAGAGCACCGACGGCGGCCGCCACTGGTCGCCAGCGCGACTCATCGCGCCCCAACACACCCTGCGCCACCAAGCCATGGC
>JAGHRU010000169.1 GCA_018066225.1 Candidatus Equimonas enterica | reverse complement strand
CGGGGTATGCCCCACCGTTTTTTACGGGTTGGAGGGGTGGCGGCGGCCACAAGGCAGCCGCCCACGCGTAGGATCTATTCTTCGCCTTCGGCGGGTTCCCAGTCTGCGCTCGACCAGCCGTACTCTTTCTTGCGAGCGAGTTCTTCCTGGCTGCTGGTTTCTTCCTTGAAACTCAAGGCAACAAGGCTTTCGGTGCAGAGCACTACATAGCGGCTCTTGGGGGCAATATACTGTTTCATTGTGGTAGTTGCTATTGTGTTCAGATTAGACATTTACTTTACGATGAACTTCTTGCCGCCCTTGACATAGACGCCTGCGGGGAGTTTGTCGCCCATGCGCTGGCCGTTGAGGTTATAGACGGGAGTGGTGTCGCTCATACCGTTGATGCTGTCGATGCCGTCGGTCGTGCCGTCGGTCGTGCCGTCGAGGCGGAAGCCGCGCACTTTCTCGGCCTGATCGGCGGTGAGTACGAGGTAAGCCTTACCAGCCTTGGCCGTGATGCTTACGCCGCCATCTACTGCCCAGTAGAAGCCTGCGCTGCCAACTTCGCCAGCGCTATTGACGGTGAACTTGTAGTACTTCTTGCCAGTCTCTTCCCATGTGCCTGCATTGGCCGTGGTGCAGCCTTTGAGGAGGTTGCCAGTGGTTTCCACAGGCGTAGCGTTCTTGACGGGCGTGATTTCTACGGCCTCCGTGGTATAATTAGCGGCAGAGATGAGGATACCCTCGTTAGCGGGGATGACGGGCTGAGCTGCGCTGCCTTCGTAGAAGATTTCGATGGATTGACAAGTATAGCCCCCATTGATACCAGCAAACGTAAGAGTAGAGGCTTTTTCGTCGTTGGTGTATTCACGTGGGTAGGTATTTTCCTCTCCACCATAATACATAGCATATATTACTTTCACCTTAGTGATAGGAGCACCTGTGGTGGTAGCGCAAGTAAACGTAGAAGTTTCACTAAACGCTACATCCCAATAAGCACTTTCAGTTGCCGTCAGCGTGGTGTAACCTCCGTTGAGGGTGTAGGTGTGGGTGCCAATTTCTATATCTTGGGGCGTGATGGTGTAGTTTGCGACCTGAGCATTTTGATACAGGTCGCTACCTGCTTCGGTCTTTTCGCCCTTGAGTTCTTCGATGGTGAGTGCGCCGTTCTCGGCTGCTGTGTTCACTATGCAAGCGGTGTAGCCTTCGGGGAGCGTGAAGTCGCGGTCGTAGCAGAAGGTCGTCCAGTACTTGCTGCCCGACTTCGAGATCTCGGCGATGGTGAAGGTCTTGCTCATCGTGCTCTCCTTGAGGTAAGTCACGGTGATAGTCGCTTGGTTGTTTACCAACTCGCTCACTGCCACCTCGGTTTCGTAGCCACCATAGGTAGCCTCGATGTCGTCCTTGGTGAGGGTCTTCTTCGTGTAGTAGGTATCGTCATTGGCGTAAGTGGTAACACCTTCAGCGATAGTGATGGTAGCGTCCTCGGGGAAATCGCCCTCGAACTTCACGGTGTAAGCGTTGCGGCTAAATACCACCTTGATGACATTGCCTTCCTCGATGGTGACGGTGGTGTTGTAGTCAGCGTGGGTGGCCTCGATGTCGTCGGTGGTGAGGGTCTTCTTCGTGTCGTAGGTGTTGGCCGCATCCCATTCGGTGCCATCGATGGTGAGGGTGGTGTTTGCGATAACCGTATCGTCAGCACCTTCAAACTGGAAGGTGTAAGCGTTGCGGCTGAATACCACCTTGATGACATTGCCTTCCTCGATAGTGGCTGTGGTGTTGTAGTCTTCGTTGGTCACCTCGATGGAGGTCAGCGTACCCATTGCGGTGTAGGTGGCATCTTTGTCGTAGGTCTTGTCGCCGATAGTGACGGTAGCACCTTCGGGAGCACCCT
>JAGHRU010000207.1 GCA_018066225.1 Candidatus Equimonas enterica | reverse complement strand
CCTTGTGGAGCCGCCGATGGTGGCATTGAGCGCGTCGTTGATAGCGAGCGAATTGGCGTGGTTGTAATACTCACCCCAGTAGCCCGGCGTGAGGACGATGAGGTGGAGTAGGGCGAAGGTGATAAGGTTGATGGCTACGGCAAGAATGGAGAGGCGTGTGGCGACGCCGCTGCCGTAGGCTTTGCATACGCTGTCCATGATGAGAAAGGGTATCCACGACAGGGCGAAGCCGCAGTCGAGTACCAACCAAGGCGTATGGACCAACTCCTTGTTGGCCAATAAGTTCATAAAGATGACGGCGAGTACAAAAGCAGTAAGTGCTAATGCGGGCACTTTTCTCAGCAGGCGACGATAAGCATCGCGCTCTCGGGCAATAAAGGTCTGCAACATGGGTGCTCTTTTGTTTTAATTTGTTTGTAAAAGCGGAGGATGACAAGCGTAGAACTTCGCTTTGTGATGATGACGGAAGTGGCGACAGGAGTGTGTGCGTTTCCGCGCTGCAAAATTACGCACTTTGCTGCAATCAGGCAAGTCTTGCCCGAAGATTTTTACTTGTCTCCCGTGATAGTTTTTATGACCTGCCCACATCGTTTTCACTATCTGCCCTTCCAGTTTTTCCTGCTTGCGCACTTCGTTTTTGCCCTTTTCTGCCGCCCTGTATGTGGCGCCAAACCTTACCTTTTCTCCACCTTTGTGATAGGCAAAATGGGGCGCAATATAAAAAGCATTGATGATTTTTAGACATTTCTACCCTTCGTTTAGCAAATTCTTTGTAACTTTGCCGCGAATTTTATGTAATCTACTATGTACAAGACCGCACTATCCGTATTCTTGCTCGTGGTGAGCGTGGCGTGTATGTTCTCCTCGTGCAGCGATGATGAGACCTATGCCGAAAAACGTGAGCGAGAAGCGAAGCAAATAAATGCCTTTCTTAGCAACGGCTGTCATATCACCGATGCCCTCGGACAAAATACTATCCTCGACGTGAAACCTATCAAGGTCATCACCGAAGAAGAGTTTTATGCCCAAGACTCTACGACCAATGTGGCTGCCAACGAGTATGTGCTCTTTGAGAACACTGGATTGTATATGCAAATCGTGCGCCGAGGCACAGGGCATATCTTGGCTGAAGGCGAGCGAGCAACGGTAGTATCGCGCTATCTGGAACTCAATATAGCGACCGACTCTATCAAAACGACCAATATGCTGCAAGAGTACGCTGATAAGCCTGATGTTATGACCGTGACCAATACTTACGGCACCTTGAAAGCCTCGTTTACCAGCGGCATTATGATGAACTTCTACCAGTCGCCCGAAGTGCCTTCTGGCTGGATAACGCCGTTGCAGTTTGTGCGCATTGGCCGCCAAGATGCTCCGGAGGCAGAAGTGGCGAAGGTGCGCATCATCGTGCCGAGCACCGAAGGACAAGGCTTTGCAAAGGCCAACACCATACCTTTCTTCTACGAAATCACCTACCAGCGCGGTAGATAACGCGCTATTGCTTCACGATAATAAAAAATACGCAACGATATGAAATTTACCGAACGTACCCGCCTTGACCTGCCTCGTGTCAATGAGGAAGTTTTGAGTCAATGGAATGCCGCTGACCTTTTCCACCGTAGTATGAGCGAGCGTGAGGGCTGTCCCTCCTTCGTCTTCTTTGAAGGACCTCCTTCGGCCAACGGACACCCGGGCATTCATCACGTCATGGCGCGTACCATCAAAGATACCTTCTGCCGCTACAAGACGATGAAGGGTTTTCAAGTCAAGCGCAAGGCTGGCTGGGATACTCATGGACTGCCTGTGGAACTTGGCGTGGAAAAAGAACTTGGCATCACCAAGAAAGATATCGGCACCAAGATAAGCATTGAAGAGTACAACGCACAGTGTCGCCGCAATGTCATGATGTACACCCAAGAGTGGACTGACCTCAGCGAAAAGATGGGCTATTGGGTGGATATGGAGCATCCTTATATCACCTATCAAAACTCCTACATCGAAACACTGTGGTGGCTACTGCGCCAACTCTACGACAAAGGCTTGCTCTACAAGGGCTACACCATCCAGCCCTATTCTCCCGGTGCAGGAACGGGACTTTCGAGCCACGAGCTCAACCAGCCCGGCTGCTACCGCGATGTGAAAGACACCACGGTGACAGCGCAGTTTGACATTGTCAATCCCAAAGACGAGTGGAAAGCATGGGGTAAGCCTGTGTTCCTTGCATGGACTACTACACCTTGGACATTGCCTTCCAACACTGCACTATGCGTAGGCCCCAATATTGACTATGTGGCTATACAGACTTTCAATCCCTACAACGGCAGCAAGATAACGGCCATCGTGGCAGAAAATCTCGTCAATGCCTATTTGAAGCCCGAAGGTGCGGAGGCAGACATGGAAGCCTATCAGCAAGGCGATAAAGTCATCCCGTATCGTGTGATAGGACACTACAAGGGCACAGACCTTGAAGGTTTCCGCTACGCACAGCTGATGCCGTGGGTGAAGCCTTGCGAGAAGTTGAATGATTTGGCTGCACCTTTCGTCAAAGAATATGCAGCAGCACATCCCGAGAAGATATTTGAAGCCGGCACGGATCGCTTTGTTGAGATGGCCGAAGCAGGCTTCCGCGTCATCTTGGGCTATTATGTCACGACGGAAGATGGTACGGGTATCGTCCACATTGCGCCCACCTTTGGTGCTGACGATGCTTTCGTGGCCAAGAATGCGGGTATTCCTTCGCTCTTTATCATCTCCAAGTCGGGTGAGACGCGTCCGATGGTGGACTTGCAAGGCAAATACTATCTCCTTGAAGACTGCGCACCAGCCTTTACTGAGAAGTGTGTGGATGTAGAGAAGTATGGCCACCATGCTGGCGACTATGTCAAGAATGCTTATGCCCCAGAGTTTAATGTCGATGGCAAATACGACGCAGAAGCCGCCGCCAAAGCAGAGGATCTCAATATCGTCATCTGCATGGAGATGAAGATGGAGGGTACAGCCTATAAGATAGAAAAGCACGTCCACAACTACCCTCACTGCTGGCGCACCGATAAGCCTGTCCTCTATTATCCTTTGGACTCTTGGTTTATTCGCTCTTCTGCGCTGAAAGAACGGATGATGGAACTCAATAAGTCCATCCTCTGGAAACCGGCTTCTACGGGTACAGGCCGCTTTGGCAAATGGCTGGAAAACCTCAATGACTGGAACCTTTCGCGTTCACGCTATTGGGGCACACCGCTACCGATATGGCGCAACAGCGAAAGTCGCGAAGAGATTTGCATCGGCAGCATAGCCGAGCTCTACGACGAGATAGAGAAGTCTGTGGCTGCTGGCTTCATGAAGAGCAATCCTTTCAAGGATAAAGGCTTCGTTCCGGGCAACTACGACGAGAAGAACTACAACCTTATTGATCTCCATCGCCCTTATGTGGACGACATTGTCCTTGTCAGCAAGAGCGGCAAGCCCATGCACCGCGAATTGGATCTCATCGATGTTTGGTTTGATTCGGGTGCTATGCCTTACGCACAGTTGCACTATCCGTTTGAGAATAAGGAGGCACTTGACAGCCGCACCGTATATCCTGCCGACTTCATCGCGGAAGGTGTGGATCAGACGCGCGGCTGGTTCTTCACGCTGCACGCCATCGCGACCATGGTCTTCGACTCCGTAGCGTTTAAGGCCGTCATCAGCAATGGCTTGGTGCTTGACAAAAAAGGCCAGAAGATGTCGAAGCGTCTGGGCAATGCCGTCAGTCCGTTTGGCGCAATTGAGAAGTATGGCTCCGATCCCTTGCGTTGGTATATGATGACCAACTCTTCGCCTTGGGACAATCTTAAGTTTGACGAAGACGGAGTCGTGGAGACGGGCCGCAGCTTCTTCGGAAAGTTGTTCCAGACATACAGCTTCTTTGCTATGTATGCCAATGTCGATGGCTTCGACATTAGCACACCGCAGGTACCTGTTGCTGAGCGTCCCGAGATAGACCGCTGGATTATCTCTGCGCTCAACACGCTCATTAAGAATGTAACTGCCGCCTTTGAAGCCTACGAACCTACCCATGCTGGTCGCATGATAGAGACTTTCGTCACCGACAATCTCTCCAACTGGTATGTGCGTCTCAATCGTCGTCGCTTCTGGGCCGGCGAGATGACGACGGACAAGCTCAGTGCTTACCAGACGCTTTACCAGTGCCTGCTTACGGTCGCCAAGCTGATGGCTCCCATCTCACCGTTCTACGCTGACCGCCTTTACCTTGATTTGACGCAAAACACCGCCAAAGATAGCGTGCGTTTGGACTTCTATCCCGAGTGTGACGAGAGCGTCGTTGATGCGGCTTTGGAGCGTCGCAACGAACTGGCACAGCGCGTGACCTCTCTCGTGCTTTCGCTTCGAAAGAAGGAACAAGTCATCGTGCGTCAGCCGTTGCAGCGTGTGGCCATTCCCGTGCACGACGAGCAGTTCCGTGCTGACCTTAAAGCTGTGAGCGACCTTATCTGCTCCGAGGTTAATGTGAAGCAGATAGAGCTCGTTGCTGGGCAAATGCTCGAAAAGAAGGTGAAGTGCAACTTCCGCGTTATGGGTAAGAAGTTTGGCAAGATGATGAAGGCTGTGGCAGCCGCCGTAGGTGCGCTGTCGCAAGACGACATCAATCGACTCGAAACGGAAGGGCAGTTGGCACTCACCGTAGAGGGGCAAGAAGCCTTGATAGAACGTGCCGATGTCTAAATCGTCAGCGAAGATATGACGGGATGGAGCGTCGCCAACGAAGGTACGCTCACCGTCGCCCTCGACATCAACATCACGGACGACCTGCGCCGCGAGGGCATAGCCCGCGAAGTGGTGAAGCGCATACAGACGTACCGTAAGGAGACGGGCTTTGACATCACGGACCGTATCGCCATCACGATGACCACGGAGCCCGTGCTGCAAGAAGCCGTGGAGGCCTATCGCGACTACATCTGTCAGCAAGTGCTTGCCACCGAGTTTGTCTTTGCAGACACTGCGAGTGGCGGCGACTGTGCATTTGACATCGATGGGCACAAGGCAACAGCAGAAGTACATAAGATATAATAAGATAAGAAGACAATGGCAGAGAAGACTTATTACACGGATGAGGAACTCGCCGAGTTCCGCGAAATTATCCTCAGCAAACTCTCCGTAGCCAAAGAGGAGTATCAAGAAATCCTCAATACGCTCTCTCATAAAAATGGTAATGGCATAGAGGACACTATGCCTACCTACAAGATACTGGAAGAGGGCAGTGCAACGCAAACGCGTGAAGAGTTGATGAATGCCGCAGAGCGTTTGAAGAAATTCATCAATGGTCTGCAAGCCGCACTTGTCCGCATAGAAAAGAAGACCTACGGCATCTGTCGCGTAACGGGCAAGCTTATTCCCAAAGAGCGGCTGCGCGCAGTGCCTCATGCCACGCTCTCGATAGAAGCTAAATTAGCACGCGACAAATGAAGTTGAGGTTGTCCATTGCTGCAGCACTCATTGCCCTTGTGCTGTGGATAGACCAGATGATAAAGATAGCCGTAAAGACGCATCTGTGTCTTTACGACCGCATCCATGTCACCGACTGGTGCTACATAC
>JAGHRU010000130.1 GCA_018066225.1 Candidatus Equimonas enterica | reverse complement strand
CAGGGCGATAAGTCAGAAGCGGAGAAGAAAGAAGCGGAAAACAAGTTCCGCCAATGTACCGAGGCCTATGAGGTGCTCAAAGATCCTCAGAAGCGACAGATGTACGACCAATACGGCAAGGCGGGCGTAGAGCAGCAAAGCGGCTTCGGCGGCGGTGGCTTTGGTGGTTTCGGCGGAATGGATATCAATGACATCCTTCGCCACTTCGGATTTGGCGGTGATGCGGATTTTGGCTTTGGCTTCGGCGGCAATCGTGGCAACGCTCGCCCCGTCTATCGCGGCGACGACCTGCGTCTGAAAGTGCAACTCACGTTGGAAGAGATTGCCACTGGCGTCACCAAGAAATTCAAAGTCAAGAAGAACGTTTCCTGCCATCAGTGTCACGGTACAGGTTGCAAGGAAGGCTCCAAACCCGAAACTTGCGCAACGTGTCATGGCACAGGCCACATCACACGCACCCGCAACTCCTTCCTCGGTATGATGCAAGTGCAAGAGCCTTGTCCTACTTGCCACGGCGAAGGAACGATTATCAAGGACAAATGTCCGCATTGTCATGGCAGAGGTGTGGAGCGCGGCGAAGAAATCGTAGAGGTATCCATACCAGCAGGTGTCGCAGAAGGTATGGTCGTGCCGATTAGAGGCAAAGGCAATGCTGGCGAATTGGGCGGCGTCTCTGGCGACATTCTCATACACATCGCCGAAGAGCCGCATAAGGAGTTTGTCCGTGACGGGCAAGACTTGATTTACAATCTCCTGCTCACCGTGCCGCAGGCTACTTTGGGCGAGACGATAACCGTGCCGACGCTCGAAGGACAAGCGCGGCTCAATATCCCAGCAGGCACACAGCCCGGCACGCGTATGCGACTGAGAGGCAAAGGCTTGCCCCCAGTCAAAGGTTACGGCTATGGACGTGGCGACATCATCGTCAATATCTCGGTTTACATCCCCGAGCACTTGACGGACAGCCAGCGTAAAGTCTTTGAAGAACTCAACGGCAAGAAGGAGATGACAGGGTCGCAGAGCATCAAAGATAAGATATTTAGAAGTTTCCGCAGTTACTTCCAATAAGGGAAACGGACACTACAAGATGTGAAATGTAGTGTCCGTTTTTGTCTCTGTAAACAAGCGACAAACGGCATACCGAATGCTGTATGCCGTTTGTGCAGTAGGGGAGGCAAGAGGTAATTACTTCTTGCGCATTTCATCGAGGATTTGCTGCAAGAGTTCTTCCTGTGTAGGACCAGCAGGTGCAGCAGAGGCTTCTTCTTCCTTCTTCTTGGTCGTCAGTTTGTTCATCGCCTTGATCATTATGAAGATACAGAGGGCAACGATGAGGAAGTCAATGATGTTTTGCACAAAATTGCCATACTTCACTTCTGCATCCATAATCTTAACGCTGAGGTCGGAGAAGTCCACACCACCCGTGGCAACACCGATAACAGGCATCAGTATATCATCAACGAGCGACGTGATAATCTTGCCGAAAGCACCACCGATGATGACGCCGACAGCCATGTCCATGACATTGCCTCGCATTGCGAAGGCCTTGAATTCTTGAATAAATCCCATGATATTTCTTTGTTAGGTTGAAAATAATTGCTTTAATATGCTGCAAAATTAAAAAGAAATTCGTAATTTTGCGCAAAATATCCGCAAAATCTTCATCTCCGACAGTATAATTGCCGAAATTCGCCGCCATTAGCCTGTGACAAAGGCTTTGTGAACAGGAAAAAGGTGTCGTATGGAAGAAGAACAACAAACATCGCAAACATCATTCATTATAAACAAACAACACAATGATTAAAATTGGTATTAACGGTTTTGGCCGCATCGGTAAGTTCGTGTTTCGCGCCGCTGTGAAGCGCAACGACTTGGAAGTTGTTGCCATCAACGACCTCAATCCAGTAGATTACATCGCCTATAAACTTCGCTTCGACTCCGTCCATGGCTCATTTGAAGGCAGCGTAGATTATGACCTCGATAAGTCTCTGCTCATCGTCAATGGTAAGAGCATTCATGTGACAGCAGAAAAGGATCCTGCTGATATCGGCTGGAACAAGGCTGGTGCAGAGTACATCGTAGAGTGCACCGGCAAGTTCTTGACCACCGAAAAGGCGCAAGCGCACATCGCAGGTGGTGCCAAGTATGTCGTAATGTCAGCACCTTCCAAAGACGACACGCCCATGTTTGTTTGCGGTGTCAATGAGAGCGAATACCCCAAGGGTACGCCCATCGTTTCCAACGCTTCCTGTACGACCAACTGCCTTGCCCCCGTGGTGAAGATACTCCACGATAAGTGGGGCATCGTCAATGGCTTGATGACCACCGTACATGCTGTGACGGCAACGCAAGTCACCGTAGATGGTACGTCGATGAAGGACTGGCGCGGTGGCCGTGCTGCTGGTGGCAACATCATCCCTTCCAGCACGGGTGCTGCCAAGGCCGTAGGCCGCGTTATCCCTTCGCTTAAAGGCAAACTCACGGGTATGTCTATGCGCGTGCCCACGCTTGACGTTTCCGTCGTGGACCTCACCGTCAATCTGGAAAAGCCTGCACCTTACGAAGAGATTTGTGCCGAGATGAAGCGTGCCTCTGAAGGTGAACTGGCTCACATCTTGGCCTATACCGAAGACGATGTTGTCAGCAGCGACTTCCTCGGTGACACCCACAGCAGCATCTTCGACAAGAAGGCAGGTATCGCCATCAGCGACAACTTCGTCAAGATAGTCTGCTGGTATGACAACGAAATCGGCTACTCCAATCGTATGCTCGACCTTGTGGCTCACATGGCCAAGGTCAATGGCTAATTCATAAATAATAGGATAATGCAGATGCCCGTCCTTGGGGCGCATCGCATTATCCTATTTTGTTTTTAACCCTATCTTTCCCATTTGTTTACGCTCTATGCAGGACAAAATCGCGTCACAACTCGCAAGCAAAGGCATCAGTGAGGTGCAGTTGCAGGAGCAACTTGATAGTTTTGTTCACGGCTTTCCGTATCTGCGTCTGCATGCTGCTGCCAGCAAGGACCAAGGCATCATGGTGCTTGACGAAAGCCGACAGGCGGCATGCTTAAAGTCTTGGACGGACTACACGGCACAGCCCGGCCACAAAGTGATGAAGTTCGTGCCGGCTTCCGGTGCTGCCAGTCGTATGTTCAAGGACTTATATGCCTTTATGGCCAGCGCGGAGAAGGCACCTAAGGCAGAGAGTCCCGTGGCCCTGTTTTTCGGTTCCATAGAGAAAGCAGCATTGTATACGGCACTCGACGATGCCTATCAGCAGGCGCACGTCACCTCTGTCCGCGACGCCCTT
>JAGHRU010000191.1 GCA_018066225.1 Candidatus Equimonas enterica | reverse complement strand
ACCGATCCCGAGCGCGTTAAGACCATTCTCAACGTCAGCCTCCAGCTGTGTGCAAATCTCGCCATCGCTTTCGAGCCTTTCCTGCCCTTCTCCAGCCAGCGCCTGCGCACGATGATAGGTCTGCCCGCTGCCGAGTGGGAGCGTCTGGGCAGCATAGACCTGCTCAAGGCAGGAGCGCAACTCGCTGAGCCACAACTCCTCTTTGAGAAGATAGACGACAGCGTCGTGGCTGCACAACTCCAACGCCTCGAAAACATCAAGAAGGAGAACGCCTTGGCCAATTATCGCGCCAAAGACATCGCTGCGCCCTGTACCATCGACGACTTCGCACGCCTCGACCTGCGCGTGGGCACCGTCCTGGCCTGTGAGCGCGTCAAGAAGATGAAGAAGTTGCTGCAATTCCGCATCGACGACGGACTCGAACAGCGTACCATCGTCAGTGGCATTGCCGAGCACTACGACCCCGAAGATCTCGTAGGCAAGCAAGTCGTCTTCATCGCCAACCTCCCAGCCCGTGAGTTCAAGAACGGCCTCGTGAGTGAGGGCATGATACTCTCGGCCGTCAATCACGACGGTGGCCTCAGCGTGCTCACCGTAGATCGTCCCGTCCTGCCCGGTTCGCAGGCCGGATAACAGCCGCTTCCGCGTCTGGGCAGATTGTGCGAACTGTCTGCCCAGATAGGGAAAACTATCTGCCCAGACAGGAAAAGCCGTCTGCCCAAATACGACAACACGCACGCCTTGGGCAGAGACTATCACCCCTATCTGACGGCTTCGTACGGCAAAAAAGCGCGTTTTTTATCCCGAAATGTGCTTTTTTGCCGTACAAAGGGCTGTGTTTGGGAATTTATGAGTATATTTGCACGCTCATTCTGCTGTCGCACCGCACCCCGGCGGGTCGCAATTTCATCGCTCCACCGCCGACGGTGCTGAATTTCGCAGCGAGTAAGCACGCTCATTCTGCTGTCGCACCGCACCCCGGCGGGTCGCAATTTCATCGCTCCACCGCCGACGGTGCTGAATTTCGCAGCGAAGAAGCACGCTCATTCTGCTGTCGAAGCACGCTCATTCTGCTGCCGCACCGCTATATGGAGCGAAATGTGAATGACCGATGAGCATACGCTCTCTTACGAATAACAAAATATAAAAACAATAATACCAACAAAACAGATGCAAAACAAAGGATTTGTAAAATTCATCGCAGTCCTGCTCGCGCTCATCTGCCTCTTCTACCTCAGCTTCTCCTTCGTAACCTCACACTACGAAGATAAGGCTGCGGCTATGCCCGAGGCACAAGGTCAAGCCTATCTTGACTCTATGCGACAGGAGAACGTTTGGCTCGGTTACAACCTCAAGCGTTGCGAAGAACTCCAAATCGGACTCGGTCTCGACCTCAAGGGTGGTATGAATGTCATTCTCGAAGTCAGCGTGCCCGATGTAGTCAGAAACCTCGCCGGGGCTGCCGCAAGTGATGAGAAAGTCGCCAAGGCGCTGAGTGAGGCCAAAGTGGAAGCCGAAAACGGCACAGAGGATTTCGTTGACCTCTTCGTGGCAAAGTATCAGAAACTTGCCGGCAACGACAAACTCGGTGGCGTGTTCGCCGAAAAACTCAAAAACGAGAACATCACACCGCGCAGCAAAGACGCACAAGTCAAAGCCGCCATTGTCAAGGAAGTCAAAGCCGCTGTCAGCAACTCCTACCAGGTAGTGCAGCAACGTATCGACCGCTTCGGTGTGGCACAGCCCAACATCCAAATTCTCGAAGGTCGCGGCCAGATGGGCCAGATCATGGTCGAGATGCCGGGCGTGAAAGAGCCGGAGCGTGTCCGCAACCTCCTGCAAGGTAGCGCCAACCTCGAGTTCTGGGAAACCTACAACTACAAGGAAATCTCTGCTGCCCTCAATAGCCTCGATCAGCGTATGGCCAAGGGCGATACGCCCGCTGCCGACGACACGACGAAGGTGGCACCTGAAAAGGAAGAGAAGCCTGCGCTGGCCAAGAACGCTGCTGCCGACAAGAAGCGCGATGCCGACCGTAAGCAGCATCCGCTCCTCTCCGTCCTCATGACCGGCAACGGCATGGTGAGCCCCGACAACTGCGTGGCTGGCTTCGCTATGGCCGAGGACACCGCAAAAGTCAATGCCATCCTCAACTCCGAACTCGCAGCAAGCATCCTCCCCGCCGACCTCACCTTCGCTTGGGGTGTTAAGCCCGCCAGCCAGTTCAAGGCCAATGTCTATGAGCTCTATGCGCTCAAGAAGACCAGCGGTGCCGCCGCTATGGCCGGTGACGTCATCGCTGATGCCAAGGACGACTATGACCAGTATCACAATCCTATCGTGTCGATGACGATGACCGCCGACGGCTCGCGCGACTGGGCACAGCTCACGAAGAAGAACATCCACCGCGGTGTGGCTATCGTGCTCGACGGCTTCGTCTATTCCGCACCTACCGTGCAAAACGAAATCACGGGCGGTACCTCGCAGATCTCTGGCCACTTCACCGCCGAAGACACCAAGGACCTCTCCAACGTGCTCAAGAGCGGTAAGATGCCTGCTCCCACCAGCATCGTCTCCGAGGAAACCGTCGGCCCGAGCCTCGGTAGCGCATCCATCAAGGCTGGCTTCATCAGCTGTATCGTTGCCTTCGTGCTGCTGATGATCTTCATGTGCCTCTACTATGGCTTCATCCCCGGTATGGTGGCCAACGGCGCGCTGCTGCTCAACTTCTTCTTCACCTTTGGTGTCCTCACCTCCTTCCAGGCCGCGCTCACCATGTCGGGCAGCGCCGGTATGGTGCTCTCGCTGGGTATGGCCGTCGATGCCAATGTGCTGATTTATGAGCGCACCAAGGAGGAGTTGCGTGCTGGCAAGAACATCCGTCAGGCACTCGCCGACGGTTATGGCAATGCGTTCAGCGCCATCTTCGACTCCAACCTTACCTCTATCATCACCGCCGTTATCCTCTACAACTTCGGCACCGGACCTATCCGTGGCTTCGCTATGACGCTCGGCATCGGTATCTGCGCCAGCTTCTTCACCGCCGTGTGGATGACGCGCATCGTCTATGAGCACTTCCACAACAAGGACAAATGGCTTGGCCTCACTTTCATGACGTCGCTGAGCAAGAAGTTCATGGTCGAGAAGCAGTACACCTTTATGAGTGCTGCGCGTCGCAGCTTCACCATCTTCGGCATCTGCGTGGCTGTCGGCATCGCTTCGCTTTGCGTGCGTGGTCTCCAGCAGGGCATCGACTTCACGGGTGGTCGCAACTACGTCGTAGAGTTTGAGCAGAAGGTGACGAGTGAGGAGGTCAATGCCGTCGTATCTGATGTCATCCATGCCAAGGACGCCAATGCGGCTATCAACTGCCTCGACATCGTGACGACCAGCAATCCTGCTGTCCGTATCTCCACCTCCTATCGCATCGAAGAGAACGGTGCACAGGTGGATCAGGAAGTAGAGCAACTCATCTGGCAGGCCCTCCACGACGCTAAACTCGTCAAGGCCGACTTCAATACCTTCAAGGACCGCGACAACCACACCGGTGGCTCTATCATCAGTGCCCAGAAGGTGGGTGCCAGCGTGGCTGCCGATATGACGCGTGGTGCTGCCATCAGTGTGGCCCTTTCGCTCATCGCCATCTTCCTCTACATCCTCCTGCGTTTCCGCAACGTGGCCTTCTCCGTCGGTAGCGTCGTCGCGCTGACCATCGATACCTTCCTCATCGTCGGTATGTACTCCATCTGCTGGGGTTGGATGCCGTTCTCGCTCGAAGTGGATCAGACGTTCATCGCCGCCATCTTGACGGCTATCGGTTACTCCATCAACGATAAGGTGGTGGTCTTCGACCGTATCCGTGAGGAGATGCGCAACTATCCCACGCGTGCTCACGAGGATGTGTTCAACATGTCTATCAACGCTACCTTGACGCGTACCATCATGACCTCGCTCACCACCCTCTTGGTGCTCCTCTGCATCTTCTTCCTCGGTGGCGACAGCATCCGCTCCTTCGCGTTTGCCATGATACTGGGTGTCATCTTCGGTACCCTCTCTTCCATCTTCCTTGCCGCTCCTATCGCTCTGCGCGTCTTCGGCAAGCAGGATAAGCGTCGCGCCCGCAAGGCCGCAAAGCAGTAAACCTCCGCTTTATTAGCGCGACCCTATAACGGCGCGGAAGGCAGGACAACACCAGTCCCTGTCTTCCGCGCCGCTTTTTGTGTTTCCCCTTCTGGGCAAATCGTGAAAACGGTCTGCGCGGAGGGGAAAAACGGTCTGCCCAGACCGTTTTCACTACCTGCCCAGAGCGTGAAATCGCGCTGCCCTTGGGAGCCTCATCGAAGGCTGTTTTCCCACTTCCCCATACAGCAAAGGGAGAGTGACGCGATGGCACACCACGAAGAGGGTGTGCAAGGCCAGAAATTTGCAAAGTGGGCACAGCAAATTAGCCTCACAGCGCAAAAAGTTTTCCATTTCAGATTATTAACGTGCTGATATATAGGGAGATAGAAATTTCTAATTGAAGAAAAGTTTTCCGTTTAGGAATTGTTTTTCAAATTTTTTCTGCAAAAAAGTGCGAAAAAACTTGCTCCGTTTCGCGCAAATATCGTAACTTTGCTCTCGCAAACAGCCCCCGAAATCGTAACTTGTTGATAACGCGAAAGTTGGCATTTTTGCTGACTTTTTCTTGACTGATGCGGGCTGTCTTTGTCGCTTTCGCCACAATTTTTCAATACTAATACAACACCTCATTCATGAGCACGGACAATTTCATCATTACCAAGCGCAACGGTGCCACCGAGCCTTTCTCCATCGAGAAGATCAAGAGCGCGATACTCAAAGCCTTCGCCTCCGTCGGTGAGCACGTCGATGCCGATGCCCTCAAGCGCATCGTCGATCACCTCATGTTTTGCAACGGCATGAGCGTCGAAGACATCCAAAACCAAGTGGAAGTCGCCCTAATGAGCGAGCACCACTTCAAGGCCGCCAAGGCTTTCATCGTCTATCGCAAGCGTCACAGCGAAGACCGTGAGACGGCCGACAAGTTGCGCTTCCTCATCGACTACTGTAAGGCTGCCAACGCCGCCACAGGGTCGAAGTACGACGCCAACGCCAACGTGGAGAACAAGAACATCGCCACCCTCATCTCCGAACTTCCCAAGCAAAACTTCATCCGCCTCAACCGCCGTCTGCTCTGCGATAAGATCAAGGAACTCTACGGTAAGGACGTCGCTGATCGCTACATATACCTGCTCAAGAATCACTATATCTATAAGAACGACGAGACGTCGCTGGCCAACTATTGCGCCTCCATTACCATGTATCCTTGGCTGCTCAACGGCACCAAGAGCATCGGCGGCAACAGCACCCAGCCCACCAATCTCAAGTCCTTCTGCGGCGGCTTCATCAACATGGTCTTCATCGTCAGTTCGATGCTCAGTGGCGCATGTGCTACGCCCGAGTTCCTGATGTATATGAACCACTTCATAGAGAAGGAGTACGGCGAAGACTACTACAAGCGTGCCGACGAGCAGGCCGACTGCACCCTGCGTAAGCGCACCATTGACAAGGTCATTACCGACAGTTTTGAGCAAATCGTCTATTCGCTCAACCAGCCTACGGGTGCCCGCAACTTCCAGTCCGTCTTCTGGAACATCTCCTACTACGACAAGTATTACTTCGAGTCCATCTTCGGCAACTTCTACTTCCCCGACGGCTCGCAGCCGCATTGGGAGTCGCTCTCGTGGCTTCAGAAGCGCTTTATGCGTTGGTTCAACGCCGAGCGCACCAAGACTGTGCTGACCTTCCCTGTGGAGACGATGGCGCTGCTCACCGAGAACGGCGAATGTCGCGACGAGGAATACGGCGACTTCACTGCTCAGATGTATGCCGAGGGCCACTCCTTCTTCACCTACATGAGCGACAATGCCGACAGCCTCGCTTCTTGCTGCCGTCTGCGCAACGAGATACAGGACAATGGCTTCAGTTACACCCTCGGTGCAGGTGGCGTGAGCACGGGTAGCAAGTCTGTCCTCACCATCAACATCAACCGCTGCGTGCAGCAAGCCACGCGTGAGGGCCGCCCTTATCTGGACTTCCTGGCCGACGTGGTCGATATCGTACATAAGGTGCAGACGGCTTACGATGCCAATCTCCGTTGGCTGCAAGACAACGGTATGTTGCCGCTCTTCGACGCTGGCTACATCAACATCAGCCGCCAGTATCTCACCGTCGGCGTCAATGGCCTTGTGGAGGCTGCCGAAAGCCTTGGCATGACCATCAGCGACAACGACGAGTATGCCACCTTCGTGGAAAACATCCTCTCGCTCATCGAGAAGTACAACCACCAGTATCGGACGAAGGACATGATGTTCAACTGCGAGATGATACCCGCCGAAAATGTCGGTGTCAAGCATGCCCGTTGGGATCGTGAGGCCGGCTACTTCGTGCCGCGCGACCGCTACAATTCCTACTTCTACGTCGTAGAGGACAAGGGCACGGATGTCATCGAGAAGTTCCGCCTGCATGGCCGTCGCTACATTGCGCATCTCACCGGTGGCAGCGCGCTGCACATGAACCTCGACGAGCACCTCTCGCAGCCGCAGTATCGCCAACTCCTGCGCATCGCAGCACGCGAGGGTTGCAACTACTTCACCTTCAACATCCCCAACACCCTCTGCAAGAAGTGCGGCCACATCGATAAGCGTTATCTCAAGGAGTGCCCGCACTGCCACAGCCAAGAGGTCGATTATCTCACCCGCGTCATAGGCTATCTCAAGCGCGTGAGCAACTTCTCCGCCGACCGTCAGCGTGAGGCTGCTCGCCGCTACTATGGCCACCTCGAGAAGTAGGGCAGACTTTCTTCTGCTTGGTGCGCGGTAGGTTTTGCTGCCGCGCACCTTTTGCTTGACCCACATCCCCTCATTACGATGAAGTACGCGACATACGACATTGTCTTTCAGGAGTTTCCCGACGAAGTGACCCTTGCTATCAACCTCACGGAGTGCCCTTGCCATTGCCCGGGCTGCCACTCTGCCTATCTGGCGGAATCCACGGGCGACGTGCTGACATGGGAGCGGCTCTCTGCGCTCATTGCGCAGTATGAAGGCGGCATCACCTGCGTGGCCCTCATGGGCGGTGATGCCGATCCGTCTGCCGTGGCTGCCATGCTGCGCCGCGTGCGTGAGGCTTATCCGCGCCTGCACACGGGGTGGTACAGTGGCCGTGAGGCGCTGCCCGAGGGCTTTACGCCCGAGGCGTTTGACTATGTGAAGTTGGGACCTTGGCGCGCCGAGTGTGGTCCGCTCAAAGAGCGTACCACCAACCAGCGTCTCTACCGTTATCATGCCGACGGTAGCCGTACCGATATTACGCACCGCTTCTGGCGGTAGGACTTTTCATCTCATGCGATGTCAGCAGCCTGCGCTGCTGACATTTTTTTGTGTGCTACAACAGGGCGGCCAAAGCGTCGATGTCGGCTTCTGTGGTCTCCCATGAGGTGACGAAGCGGACGCGGCTCTCCGTCGCGCCGCGCACGCCCCAGTAGTCGAAGGTGGCCTGTGTGTGCAGACGGTCGATAAGGGCATTTGGCAGGCAGAAGAACTGCTGATTGGTCGGCGAGTCGATGAGGGGCGCGTAGCCGTGGGCGCGGAAGGCATCGGCCAGGCGCAAGGCCAGTCGCACGGCTTCGCGCCCGATGCGCAGCAGCAGGTCGTCCGTCATCAGGGCCTTGAACTGCACGCCCAAGAGCCAGCCCTTGGCCAGCACTGCGCCGTGGGCTTTCATCGTGGAGAAGAAGTAGGGCAGGCGTGTGGCGTCGCGGCAGACGAGGGCTTCGCCAAAGAGTGCGCCGGCCTTGGTGCCGCCGATGTAGAAGAGGTCGCAGCAGCGCGCCAGGATGGGGAGCGTGAGGTCGCGACTGGCGGCGAGCCCGTAGGTGAGGCGTGCGCCGTCGATGTAGAGAGGCAGCTGATGGCGTTGGCAGACGGCGTAGAGGGCAGAGAGTTCGTCGCGGGTGTAGAGTGTGCCGAGTTCGGTGGGGTAGGAGATATAGACGGCGGCGGGTCGCACGATATGCGGGTGCGTCTCGTCGCCGTGGTAGTCGGCCATGAGGCGTGCCACATCTTCGGCAGCGAGTTTGCCGTCGTGGCCGTCGATGGTGATGGCCTTGTGGCCACCCATCTCTATCGCCCCTGCCTCGTGTACGCTGATGTGCGCCGTGTCGGTGGCGATGATGCCCTCGGTGGGGCGCAGCAGTGCGCCGATGACGGTGGCATTGGTCTGGGTGCCGCCCATCATGAAGTGGACGGCCGCCTCGGGCAGAGCGCACGCCTGACGGATGAGTTGGCGTGCCCTTTGGCAGAGGTCGTCGTAGCCGTAGCCCACGTGCTGGGCAGCGTTCTCGCGCGCAAGGGCTTGTAGGACAGCAGGATGTGCGCCTGCCATGTAGTCGCAGTCGAAGTGTAGCATGGTGATTTGCAGTCTTTTTCGTCAGTGGGAGCGCAGACCCGTTTTCGCGTCTGCGCAGATAGTTTTTACGATCTGCGCGGGTAGTTTTTACGGTCTGGGCAGAAGAGTTTTCACCCTCCGCAATGCCTTGTTTCATAGGCTCTGCGGAGGGTGAGTCTTGTCCCGTTTAGGCGGGTTGCCAGTAGCAGCGTTTGGGCGAAATGATCTTGCCTTCTTCTTTCAGCGCTTTCATCGCCTTATCGACCTCTTTACGGTCGATGCCGCTGAATTCGGCTACTTTGCCTGCATTGAGCGGCGTGCCTGCGGCTGTCATCGTTGCCAGTACTTGTTCTTTGATGTCCATGGTGTGAAAATAGTGTTAGTGCGTTAAAGATTTCTTGCCGTCCATGACGATAATCGGCGTACCTGCCTTGGCGTTGCGGCCACTCAGGTCGTAGGCGCGCACGGGTGCTGCCTCCGGAGCAAGTACAGTGCCGACGCCGTCGGTGGCTTGGCCGAGGATGACGGTGGCGCAAGGTGTCCAAGGACCTTTGCTGCTGCCGTTGATGGCGCGGGCACGCACGCGATAGACGCCCTCTTGAAGCCCCGTGGCCTTGTAGGTGGGGGCAGTGAGTTGCTTGCCCGTGGCGATAGGCTGCTTGGGAGTCGATACCTCGGCGTAGGTGTAGAGGCCGTTGTAGAGCGCGAGCGACTTGATGTAGAGGCGGGCATCGGCCGCGATGCTGAGGTGGCTGGCGGCTTTCGCATCGCCGATGTTGAAGACATAGGTGTCGTCGGCCATCTGTGTCGTGGTTTGCCAGTAGGGTGCGTCGGCGCTCTTACCTTCCTCGTAGAGGGCAAGGGTGACGCCTGCTGCCTTGTTGTTGTATGCGCCAGTGGTCATGACGAGTGTCATCTCGCCCCAAGCACTGCTTACGGCTGGCGAGACGAGGCTGCCTTGATTTTTCGCGCTGCCGAGGCGGATGCTGCCGTCGGTGATGAAGATGGTGCTACCCGTCCAGCCGGGGTTGGTGAAGTAGGTGTCCAGACGCTGGGCGATGTCGCTCGAAGTCTCGGACTTGCAGGTGGTGAAGTCTTCGCCGATGAGCATGAAGTCGTCGATGGGCCAATCCTCACCCTTGTAGATTTCTACCTCGTAGGTGGCATCTTCCACGGCCTCCCATGAGGTGTTGATGGCGGAGTTGCCTTCACCCGTAGCCTGGAAGCCGCTCAGCACATCGAGCTGTGTGCCGCCCATGAAACTGAAAAAGATGGTGCCGTCCTCGTTCTGACGGATGTTCTCGATGGGCTTGCTCATGAGTTTGCGTCCCGAAGGGCCTGCGGTAAAGACAGCAGCAGCGGGCGAACTCGTGTCGGTCAGCGCGGTGTTGCCCGATGAGCCGGGATAGACATCGCCAGCGAAGGCCTTGGCCGTTACGTTGGAGCGTGAGGCTTCGCCATCGGCAGGGATGATGGTGCAGCGGGGATGCGAGAGGTCAGCATTGACCTTGTTGTTATGCCACACATTGGCGTCGTAATCGACGTGGATGACCAGCATGCCCGTGCCATAGACCGACTGGTCGGCACCAATCTTCTGGCGGTTTTCTATCAGGTAGTATTCGTTGCGGTTGTTGTCGTTGTAGATGACATAGGCCTCGGGCGTGGTGGCCAAGGCTTTCAGCGCAGTGATGTTGCAAGGCTCGGTCAGTTCGGTGGGCTCCAGCCACCCTGCGACCCACTTCTCGTAACTGGTGTAGCCGCAGGGATTGTCGCCGGGGTAGCCCGTGACGGTAGTGTAGCAGCCTTGGTCCATGGGCGACCATGTCATCAGACCGTAGGCCTGAGAGGTCGAGGTGTCGTAGAAGTCGGGCAGGTCGAGGCAGTGGCCAAACTCGTGGCACACCACGCCGATACCGTCCATGTCGCGGCCAGAGTTGCCCGTGAGCTCCGAGCTGCAAGCGTACTTGCTGATGGTCACACCGTCGCAGGTGATGGTGTAGTTCTTGGCGTCTTTGAGCGAGTGCTCGTGCGGCCAGATGACATCGCTGGGTGCGCCATATTGCTGACCATAGCCGGCGTAGATGATGACCACTTGATCGACTTCGCCATCACCGTTCCAGTCATACTGCGAGAAGTCTATCTGGTCGTCCATCTTGTAGGCCGCGTCGATGAGCATCTGCGAAGCGTTGTAGTCCTGCCACGGTGAGTCCTCGCCATAGTAACTCTCGGGCTGGTCGAGCGTGATAGGACCGAAGACGTCGAAGTCGATGTCGAGTTTGCCATAAGACTGCTCCTTGAAGTACTTGCTCACGCTGCCGTAACTACCGCTGCGGCCGGGGCTGAAACTTTCGGCGTTCATCATCTGGTCGTAGGTCGATTGTGGGCTGCTGATGCTGAACTTCTGGTCGGAGAACTCCACGAGCAGCACGAGGCCCTTGTACTTGCCCTCAAAGCCCTTGGCCTGCTCGGCGCGGGTTTGTTGTCCAACCTTCTGGGCAGCCTTGGTGCGCTGGGTGGCGCGCTGGGCAGAGCGGGTGGTGAAGGTGGTCTCGGCCATGTCGCGTGCCGTGGCAGCGTGTTGGGCGATGAAGGTGGTCTCGGCTGCGCCACGCAGTGTGGCTTCGTGCGCCAGGAGGGTGGAGGCAGTGAGGCCTGTGGCGGCGGGCTTGGCGAGGTAGAAACCGTCGGCCGTGCGCACCACGGGTACGCCGTCGGTGGTGACGTAGTAGGCGTAGGTCTCGTCGCCCACGAGGCGTAGGGCTATCTGTGTGCCGTCGGGCTGGGTGAAGGTCATCAGACCCGGGTAGGCGGGGATGGCGGTGGCGCAGAGGCTGATGCCCAAGGCCACAAGGAGAGATAAGAGATGTTTCATATAGAGGTATAAAAAAAGGGGAGAGCAAAAGTCGTACGCGCTGGTATCGGGCTTTTGCTCTCCGCTATGAGGATATGTTATTTCAGGACAACCTTGTGGCCGCCTACGAGGTAGATACCTGCGGGCAGGCCTTTCTGCCAGTTGCCCGTCGTGCTGCGGCGTACGAGACGACCGTCAGCCGTGCGTACTTCTACGCCGCTCATGGGCTGCGTCACGGTGGCATTGATGATGCCTTCGCCCTCGCCTGTGACGGTGATGGGCATGGTCTCACTCCAATTACTGGTGATGTTGCCGTTCACACCGCGTACACGATAGAGATAGTCGCCGGCAGGGATGCCCGTGAAGGTGTAGTGGGTGTCGGTGATGCCTTCTATGGAGAGAGGCAGGGTGATGGGCGTCAGCGCCAGCGTCTTGGGGGCTTCGGGCATCTCGGCTGCTACGCTGCCGGGAGCGAAGTCGCCGTCGCTAAACTCGCCGTCGTAGAGGGCGATGCTGCCGAGATAGAAGCGGCCGACGGGGCAGATGGCTACGAAGCAGTCCTTGTCGATGTTGCCGAAATTGACCACATAGGTGGCATCGGTCGTCGTGAGGGTCTTGCTCTCGATGAGGCCGTCATTAGCCGTGGCGTCGCCGCCGAAGGCTTTGGCGTCAAATACCTTCACCTCTACGACGTTGTTGTCAGTGCCCATATAGAGCTCGGTGGAGAAGCGGACGGTCATCTTGCCGCTGTTGGGCTTGGTGAGGTAGGGCGTGATGAGCGTACCGTTGTATTTGAGCGTACCAAACTTCAAGCGATGTTCGCTCTGATAGAGGCGCGTGCCCTTCCAGCCGGGCTCGTTGAGATAAGAGTCCAACTTGGTGGCGATGTCGGCAGACTGGTCGCCGCCGCTGCTGGTGCCCTTGAGGCCGTTGAAGTTCTCGGTCATGATTTCATAGACTTCGGGAGAGAGCTTGGAGTCGAGCAGCTGGAGCGTGTAGGTGGCAGCGTTGTCCGTTGCCGTCCAGTTGGCAGTGAAGGTGTTGTCGGCCACGTCTGTGGGTGCACCCACTGTGGGAGCGTCGATGGTGAAGCCGCCCATGACGAGGAAGGAAATGGTGCCGTCTTGGGTGTTCTCTTCTATCTTGGTGATGTCCTTGCCGAGGAGTTTGCGGCCATCTACGTTGTTGTGGTAGAGCGTGGCTGCCGGGCGCGATGACTCGGTCAGGGCGTGGTTGCCAGTGGTGCCGGGATAGGGGTCGCCGGCTATGCTGGAAGCGTTGTACACATTAGTGTTGTCAGCGGGTACGACTTGCATACCCATATGGTCGATGCGGTTCACGCCGTTGCCATTCCAGTCGGTAAGGCTGAAATCGACGTGGGTGACCAGCATGCCGTGTCCGCCGCCAGGCTGGCAGGAGTCCCATGAAGTCTTCTGACGGTTCTCAAAGGTGTAGTATTCGTCCTTGTGCGCATCGTTGTAGATGATGTAGGCATCGGGGGCTTCGGTGAGGGCACGCATGCCGTTCACAGCCGAAGGCTTGTCGAGCACGGTCGGCGTGAGCCAGCCGCAGTACATGCGCTCATAGGTGGTGTAGCCCGAGGGCACGTCGGAGCGGTTGCTGCTGGTGCCGTTGTATGAGCCGTAGTCCATGGGGTCCCAAGTCTGCATACCGCTTTGACCATTCTGCACTGTGGCGTAGAAGTCGGGCAGGCCGAGGCAGTGGCCGAACTCGTGGCAGAGCACGCCGATACCGCTGAGGTTGGTGCCCGAGTTGCCGGTCAGCTCGGGAGAGCAGGCGTATTTGTCGATGGTGACACCGTCGATGTCGGTAATCTGGCTGCCCCAACTCGACCAGTAGATCCAGTATTCGTGCGGCCAGATGGTCCAAGAGGGTGCACCGTCGTTCTCGCCGTAGCCAGCATAGACGATGACAATCTGATCGACTTCTCCGTCTTTGTCCCAGTCATACTTGGTGAAATCTACGCCGAGGGCGTCGGCAAGATAGACAGCCTCTGCCACCATGTGGCCAGCCTTGCCGTCCTGTCCAGCGCCAGCCTGCTTGTTAGTGCCGTAATACTCTGCGTCGCGACTGAGATTTACGGGACCAACGACGTCAAACTTCAAGTCAAACTGATTGTACGACTGCGAGAGGAAGTAGTCGCGCACAGAGCCCTGAGGGCCGCCGTCGCCATTGTAGCCTTCCTTGTTGAGATAGTCGTTCCAGAGCGTCTGACCATGCTTGTCCTGCATCTTGATATCCTTGAAATTGACAAGGATGACGAGGCCGTGCTTTTCGCCCACGAGGGGATCGCGCGGCTCACCCATGCGATAGACGGGCGGGTTGTCGCCATGCTTGGCGCGTGCCTTGTTGATGCGCTTGGCCTGATCCGTGAGGCGCAGGCTGTTGAGGTCGCGTGTGGCGGTGGTGAAGATGGCGGCTGCGTCGTCTTTGAGTTGGCTGTTGGCGCTGACGAAGGCCACTTCCTTGGCGCCGCGCATGTCGGCGTTGTGTGCCAGGAGGTTGGTCGGCATCAGTTGGTTTTGCGCAATGGTGGCATAGACATACGCGCCGTCATTGGTCTGGAGCAGAGGCATACCGTCGAGGGTCTGGTAGTAGTGATAAGCCACATCGCCCATGAGCACGACGCTGACCGTAGTGCCGTCGGGCTGCTGCACGTTGATCGTGCCACGGCGAGCGGGGACGGCGGATGCACTGAGCGCGACGAGCGCGGTGAGTGCCAGGGTGAGAAGTTGTCTCTTCATGGTGTGTTGGAATAGTTAGAGTAGTGATATTTATTGTTTGTTTTTGCTGATGTAGCGGCACGTTATGCCGCCAATTGGCTGCCAAAGTTACGACTTTTTCTCTATGCGGCCAAGGCTGAGGCCGAAAAAGTGTGCGCGGTGTGCTCAAAAGGTTCTGTCGGGATGACAAACCGCAGCCCCCTGCGCCGTGTGCGTAGGGGGCTGTGAGGGGGTAGCGCGTTGCTTAACCGATGCGTTGGAGTTTGATGTCGCGTGGCAGCGCGTTGTGGAGGTTGTCTTCCTTCATGTGCTGTTCTCCTACGAGGTGGAGCACATAGCCGTCGCGGTCGTTGTAGGTCACGCTCACTTCTTGCGTGAGTCCGTTGTGGTAGTCGCTCACGACGGTGAAGGTCATCGTCGAGTCGCCGTAAGCGAAGGCACCGTCTTGATGCACCCAGCCGCAGATGTCAGCGCGTGTCGTAAATGCCTTGCCGCTGTTGGCTTTGGTCTGTATGGAGGCCGTGGCGGGGTCGATGCTCATGTCGCCCATTTCAAAATCTACGGCGCGGTACTTGCCTTTGAAGAGTTCGGCATCGATGACGGAGTCGCGCGTGGCAGGGTTGGCGAGCAGCTCGGCATGGCGGATGGAGTCTTGTCGGATGGAGTCTTGTCGGGCACGCTCGGCAGCTTGACGCTCAGCGTTGCCGCAACCGCCCAGGAGGGCAGTGGCTGCAAGGAGTGCAGCGAAGGGGAGTAAGTGTTTCATGTTGGTTGTGATGATGAATTGTGCGGGCAAAGGTACGACTATTTTTCTGCGCGTGCAAGTTACGGGGCGAAAAATCGCAGTTTCTTGCCTCGGGCGTTACATGATGGCGTGCTATGCCTCGCTCTTGAAACAGATGTGGCTGCCGTCGTCGTCGGTGGTGACACGTATGGGCTTTTCAGTGGTGAGTTGTCCTGCCAGGATGGCGCGCGAGAGGTCGTTGAGCAGCAGCGTCTGCAAGGCGCGCTTGATGGGACGTGCGCCGTAGTCGGGGTCGTAGCCTTCGCGTGCGATGAGACTTACGGCGCGGTCATCGACGTGGAGCGTGATGCCCTGTGCCGTGAGGCGGCGAGCGATGTCGGCCACTTGCAGGCGCACGATTTGTGCCGTCTCTTCCTGCCCCAGCGCGCCAAACATCACGATGTCGTCGATGCGGTTGAGAAACTCTGGGCGCAGTCCCTGCCGCTCGATGCCTTGCTCATTGACGGCGGGGCGCGACAGGGCTGCCGTGAGTGCCTCGCGTGAAGCGTCGGCGAGGCCTTCGCTCGTGAGCAGGTTGCTGGTCATGATGATGAGTGTGTTCTTGAAGTTCACCGTGCGTCCTTTGTTGTCGGTCAGCCGTCCGTCGTCGAGCACTTGCAGCAGTATGTTGAACACGTCGGGGTGTGCCTTCTCTATCTCGTCGAAA
Organism: Candidatus Equimonas enterica; assembly: GCA_018066225.1. GTDB lineage: Bacteria > Bacteroidota > Bacteroidia > Bacteroidales > Bacteroidaceae > Alloprevotella > Alloprevotella enterica. Next base: position 3,906 of record JAGHRU010000191.1, on the reverse strand, counting down.
AGCACGACGCTGTACGGCTTGCGGCGTACGGCTTCCGTCAGTTGGCCGCCTTCGTCGTAGCCCACATAGCCCGGAGGCGCACCGATGAGGCGGGTGGCGGAGAACTTCTCTTGGTACTCCGACATGTCGATGCGCGTCATCATGTTTTCGTCGTCGAAGAGACATTCTGCCAGTGCCTTGGCCAGTTCCGTCTTGCCCACGCCGGTGCTGCCGAGGAAGATGAATGAGCCGATGGGTCGCTTGGGGTCTTGCAGGCCAGCCCGCGAGCGGCGCACGGCGTCGGCCACGGCGGTGATGGCGGCATCTTGGCCGATGACGCGGCGGTGGAGCACTGCTTCGAGTCCGAGGAGGCGGTCGCGTTCGCTCTGCTTCATGCGGCCAGCGGGGATGCCTGTCCAGCGTGCTACGACGTCGGCGATGTCGTCGGCCGTCACTTCGCCGAGGCGATGGGTCTGCGCGTCAGCGGGGTTGGTCTCTTCGGCTTCGAGGCTTTCCACCTCGGCCTCCAACTCCTTGAGCCTGCCATAGCGCAGTTCTGCCACGCGGGCGTAGTCGCCTTCGCGCTCGGCACGCTCGGCCTGTGTGCGCAGTTGCTCGATGGTCTGCTTGGCGTTTTGTATGCGGGCGTGGTGTTCGCGCTGTTTCTGCCACTCGGCGTCCATGTCCTGCTGCTGCTGGCGCAGGGTCTTGATGTCGGTGTCGAGTTGTGAGAGTTTGGCGCGGTTGCTCTCTGTCTTGTCTTCACGGCGTATAGCCTCGCGTTCTATCTCGAGTTGGCGGAGACGGCGCGACACCTCGTCGAGGGCTTCGGGCTGCGAGTCGAGTTGCATGCGCTGCTTGGCGGCGGCTTCGTCCATGAGGTCGATGGCCTTGTCGGGCAGGAAGCGGTCGGTGATGTAGCGGTGGGAGAGGGTGACGGCGGCGATGAGGGCGTCGTCTTGTATGCGTACGCGGTGGTGGCTCTCGTAGCGTTCTTTGAGGCCGCGCATGATGGAGATGGTGTCCTCGGGCGACGGCTCATCCACCATCACCGTCTGAAATCGGCGTTCCAGCGCCTTGTCTTTCTCGAAGTATTTGCGGTATTCGTCGAGCGTCGTCGCGCCTATGCTACGCAGTTCGCCGCGGGCGAGTGCGGGCTTGAGTATGTTGGCGGCGTCCATCGCGCCCTGCGTCTGTCCTGCGCCTACGAGGGTGTGTACCTCGTCGATGAAGAGGATGATGCTGCCTTCGGCCTTGGTGATTTCGGCGATGACGGCTTTGAGGCGTTCTTCAAACTCGCCTTGGTACTTCGCGCCAGCGATGAGCGCGCCCATGTCGAGGGAGTAGATGCGCTTGCCCCGCAGGTTTTCGGGCACGTCGCCGCGCACGATGCGCTGCGCCAGACCCTCCACGATGGCGGTCTTGCCAGTGCCGGGTTCGCCGATGAGCACGGGGTTGTTCTTGGTGCGTCGCGAGAGGATTTGCAGCACGCGGCGTATCTCGTCGTCGCGGCCGATGACGGGGTCGAGTTTGCCGTCGCGGGCAGCCCCCACGAGGTCGTGGGCGAAGCGTGCGAGGGCGGACTCCTGCTGGTTTTGATTGGTCTGTTGTGTCATAGTTCTTGGTGTTTTTGTTGTCTTATGCCTGCTTTGCGGCAAACTCTGCGCCACGCGACGCATTGCGCCACTTTGGCACACCCGGGCGACAAAATGGCGGAGCATTGCGCCACCTACGACGAAGGCGCAAAAATTATCTGCTCTTGTCGTGAAAACGATCTGCGCAGACCGTTTCGCCTATCTGCGCAGATAGTTTTTCGCGTCTGCCCAGATGCGAAAGCGCGCTTTGTTAGTTAATTATAATGAAAATATCATAAATAAAAGTAAAAAAAGCGGCTTCATTCAATTTTATTTGGCTGATAAACTTTTTGTGTGTACTTTTGCACGGTCAAAATATTGAGATGACACTGATGGCTGCTTCGGCAGTTCCCTTCCGTTAGGATTAAGTAGTATGTGAACGCAGAGGGAAAATTCGCAAACTTATACTTGACAACACAATGAATAAAATATGATTATGGAACACCTCAGAACAAAAGTCAGTCTTGTCATCGCTGCATTGCTATTGGGCGCAAATAGCCTGATGGCGCAAAAGAGTTTCGACACCCTGCCGCTACACTTCGAAATGTCAGCAGTCGTTAGTACACCACACAAGGGCATCACCCCCGTGGGCGCAACGCTTGACCTCAACTACACGTTTGGCCGCAAACTATCGGTGCATGCCATCGCCGAGGGCGCAATGTTTGTGCCAAAAGAAGGGACGACTGCCGACTACAACCGCACCTGCAATCTCGGTGGTGGCATAGGCTATACGTTCTGGCCGGAGGATGGAGAACACCGTGGCGACTTCGAAGTGCGTGCTTCGGTGACAGCCTCCGTAGGCCATGCCGACTTCAAGCACACTGGCTACAACGTTGGCATCAACTGGTATGGCCATGCCGAAGGGCACAAAGTCGTGCCAATGGTCAGCGTGGGCTATTCGTATAAGCATTTCTCCAATGCCGCCTTGCCCGAATACCACGGGATGTATGCCACATTGGGCGTTAGGTTTTAATCAATACTCTCTACGAATAAGTCAAGCCTAATAATGATTAGAAAAACAAACCACCCACGTTGTTTCGGCAAATTGGGTGGTTTGTTGAAAATGTCCCTTGGGGATGGACTTCGCAAAAATTAGGGTATATATGTATAAAACTATTATTTTCTCTCTTTTTCTTTCTCTCTTCGCATTCGTATCGTGTGATTTGCCTACTCCCCCAGAGCACTCACGCATTCCTGTCACAGGCAACACCTATTTCCGCTTGCTCACACCGTCGGGCACGAATGTTCTTGACTCGTTGGCAGCGGCCAGCCTTAATATAAACGCTGCAAACTTTGATGTCAAGATACAGCGCATGAGCGACGGCAAGTCCATTCTGCCAATCGTGGACATTTGTCAGAGGACTGTTGGGTCGTCAGCCGAGAGGCAACTTATCGTGAGTTGGCTCGATTTTGATCTTTACGACCAACCTACGCGGCAGAATGGTTACAAAATACAGTTGCAAAGTGCACGTTTCTTTGGCGACCAGACGCATACCGTAGAGTGGTTTGTGCACTTCAATCCGTCTTGTTTCTATCCCGACGCTTATTTATGCCTACTGGATGGGCACGAAGTGGTGGAGATAGAAGATCCCTATCAACTGGACCCACCTCCATCTGAAAGCCGCAAGATGTTTGCCACGGTGACAATAACATGTCCATTCTAATTGGAGAATAATTAAGAAAACGGCGCAACATGAGGTTAGCAAGACCTCTTTAACGCTTATTTGGGTCGCCGAAAGTTGTGTGCAGTAGCCCGTAGCAATGTGTCCCTATTGTAGGCAATAGCCGCCACGCCGACGAAGATACGAAAAACGGTCTGCGCAGATAGGAAAAACTATCTGCGCAGACCGTTTTACGACAAGGGCAGACCGTTTCTCCGCTCTGCCCAGACCGCTTCGCGCCTACCGCATCAGGCCATACATGGCGATGCGTATCTTGCCCGTGAGCAGGGCGGGATAGTCGGTGTGGGTGGCCAAGAAATCCTCCACCACGCGGCGCGCCTCGGGTGAGCGGTGCGGGGCGAGGACGCTGGCCGACCAGCGGCCGGGGAAGAAGATGTCGCCCGTGAGTTGCACTTCGGGCAGCAGAGCGAGGGCAGGGGCTATGCGGCTCACGGTCTCGGCCGTGGGCAGCAAGGGGTGGTTGAGATAGTAGAGGCGCGGCTGAGCCCACGGCTCTATGCGGCGGTGCTTCGCCTCGCGGAGTTCGTCGAAGGCGCGGTCGCGGACGCTGCGGTCGGCACTGACGGCGGGCGCGATGTAGTCAAACTGTGCCAGGCGGTCGGGGTTGGTGA
>JAGHRU010000123.1 GCA_018066225.1 Candidatus Equimonas enterica | reverse complement strand
ACAACACCCTGCGCGCGGGCGGGGCTGCCGATGGCGCAACTTTGCACATTAAACGTTACTAACTATAATATAATATATTCACGCTTTCTCGCGATACACAGCGTCAAGGACGCTCCAGCGGCGGCGGCAGACACGGCGTAAACTTCGTGACGTCGGCATTGAACACGCCATAGAGGCTGAAGTCGCACTCCTCGAGGAGCAACTTACGGCGTAAGCGATAGGTACTCCAATGGCGCAGCACGCCGCAGTAGGAATTGAGCGCAGCACTCAAGCGATAGGCCACCTGCCATAGTAGCGGCTCGCTCTCGCCAGCGTAGTCGTCGGCATAGCGCTGGAGCGCACGGAGCTTGCGGCGCATACGCCGTAGCGAAGTATGGCTGATGTAGGTGCGATGAGGCTTGACGAAAGCACCGAGAAACTCTACACCGCGTGCGACATCGACGACGCTCGTCTTTGCGGGGCTGAGGTGCAGCCCGAGCACGATGTCAAGGTAGCGTTCAAACTTCGGCACGAGGCCTTCGAGCCAAGCCTTGTCGTGGCTCACCACATAGAAGTCATCGACATAGCGGCCGTAGTGGCGGCAACGCAGGTCGCGCTTGGCAAACTGGTCAAACTCGCCGAGATAGACATTGCTGAAGAGTTGCGACGTGAGATTGCCAATAGGCAGACCGCAGCCCTCGGGAGAGCAGAAGAGGCTCTTGCTATCGGGCAGACCGCGCCAGTCGTCCGTACTGCACAAGCGGCGGCAGTCGGCGGTGGGGTCGAGCATGATGATAACCTCCGAGAGATATTTGAGGAAGTCGATGTCGCGGCAGTCGGACCATCGCTCATGCGTATGGCGAGAGCGGTAGTGCGTCGCCATGGTGTCGATGAGGCGCAGCGTGATCTCGAGCAGCCGCTTGCGCTCGATGTGGATGAAGTAGCCCTGTATGTCGCCTTTGAGCACATAGCAGGGGCGAGAGTAGCCCAGCGAAGCGCGACGGATGTGCTGCTCCAAGCGGTGGATGCCGTAGTGCGTGCCGCGATGGGGGATGCAGCTGTAACTGTCGGCGATAAAGGTGCGCTCCATCATTTCCGCCACATAATTGTAGTAGAGATGGTGCACGACGCGGTCGCTAAACTCGGCGGCAAACACCTCGCGTTGCTTGGGGTCGAACACGATGAAGCACGACGAGGGCTGCGGCACATAACGGCGCGCATAGAGCGCGTCGGCCAGCGCATCGAGGCGGGCATCCATGTCGGCCTCAAAGGCGCGCTGATAGGCGCGGCTACGCTTGTGGCGACGAGCATCGATGTAGGCGCGATAGAGGTCGCGGCCGAGTTGGGAGCGGGTGAGATGGTAGGTCAAGGGGAGGAAAGACAGATACGGGGAAGAGAGCGAAGCGAATGGTGAGAAGCCTATCACATATCAGCAAGGCAGAAGCAAAGGCTGAGCACAGGCCGCACGGACTGCCCATAGTAACGGTTGTTGTTGTTCGCGGGATTCACGTTGTCCGAGTTGAAGTTCAAGTTGTACGCGTTCGCCGGATTGTCCGTGTTGAGCGACGACGACCAGTAGTTGCCGTTGGACCCAACGTTGTTCACGGACGTACCGTTGAAGTAGCCCGCAGCGGGAAGGAAAATTGCTGCTTGGGCAGACCATGTGGCGATGGCGCGTCGGACGCTATCACAAGGGAGCGATAAGGGGACGAACGACGAGCCAACGTGCCACCTGCATTTGTGGCGAGGGGCTATTTTACCGCACGAGCCGCGAAGGCTCGCGGGGGGTCTGCCGCTGAATTGGCTTCTGGCTGATAAGGGGATAGGACGGGGCTCACATCATCTGCATCGCCGTGCGCTGCAAGGCGCGAAGTTCGGCCTGGCACTGCATAGGGGTCAAGCCCTCCACCTCTACCGCGAGCAAGCGGCGGAGTATGTCGAGCAGGCCGACAGCGGGCGCAGCAGACGAGGCCGCTGGGGGGAACGCACTGCCGACGGCGGCAGAGCGCGACTCCTCGTTGCCGTGTTTGGCCGAAGAAGGGACAGAGAGCGGAAAGCTCTGCTTCCACTCCTCAAAGGCGGCGCGCTGCACTTCGGGCTCGGGGGCGGCAGCGTCGCCGCCAACGCCCTCGGGCACGCTAAACTGCACCATGCCGTCCTCCGTCTGCACTACATCTTGCGCCGTGCCCACCCAGCGCCCCAACTGCTCTTGCGGGAAGCCGATAAGCACATAGTCCATGCTGCGGCTTTTGAGTTCGCGGTGCGTCACTTGATATTCCGTCTTGTGGCGCACGAAGAGCCATGCACTCCACTCGTAAGCGCGGTAGAAACTGCCTTCGTGAAACAGCGTGATGCGGCGGCACAACGCTTTCGTGCTGCGCTCGCTCTCCACCTGCAAGATTTTGTCCATCTTGGCCATTGTATCTATCTTTTGTGTGTTCTTGACTTTATAGTCGTGGCTATCTATCGCGGCCCACGCTGCTCACTGCTCTCCCTTGGGGGAAGCCCGGGGCGGGCCCTGCCCGCTGGGGGCTTCCCTGTGGGGAGACCAGCGAGCACCGTGGGGGACGGATAGCCTTGGTTATTATTGGGGATTTGGTTGCGTTTTGGTGGGGATTACTTCCGAGGATGGCTGGGGCTTATTCGCCAGAAGCCATTCTGAGCACAGGCCGCACGGACTGCCCATAGTCACGGCCGTCGCTGTACGCGGGATACACGTCGTCCGAGCTGAAGTACAAGCGGTACGCGCGCGCCGGAGAATCCGTGTAGAGCGACGACGACCAGCAGTAGCCGCGGGACCCAACGCCGTCCACGGACGTAGCGCCGAAGTAGCCCGCAGCGGGAAGGAAAATAGACTTCGACGTGTCCTTCGTGCTGGTGAACTTCCAACCATTGACGTCATTCAATGTTGTCCATTCACGCGAGCAGTTATCATACAACGCCTGCCACTCGGCCGTCGTAGGCATCACCCAATCACCACCCCAATTCACATGGGCAGCATCGTCAGCGAGTTCAAGTTGGGTCAAGGTGTCGGTATAACCATTGTTACCATAACTGCTCTTACCGCAGTACTTGGTCAAAGTTTTGTTTGTGCCAGCACACCACGCGTAGTTTACCCAGTCGTAACCCACGGACGAATCTTTTAGGCTCGACTTCCAAGTGCCGCCAAAAGTGACTTCATCACCGCTCTTGCCATCGGTAGTCCAACCAGCCTCATAATAAGGCGTAGTCTCGCCCCAAGCAAAGTAGTCGCCAAACTTCTCGGGTGCGCTTGCGCCTACATTCATCGTAGCAAAAAGCAACTTGTATGTCTTGCCACCTTCTGTAATCTCAATGCCGAGATCGACAAACTCGTGACCGTTGGCATTTACACTGGCATACAGATCCATCTCGCCCACATTAAGGATTTGAGAACGCTCTACCTCGACATTCGTGCTGATTTCGAGCGCGTAATCGGCCTTATCACTGCTGCTCGTCTTGTAAGCCTCCAAAGTGAAGCCATTAGCAAATGCCTGCGGCAACACGGAGATATAGTAAGTGCCAGCAGCGATGGTCTTGGCAGGAGAGAGCGGCAGCAGCGTGATGCTCTCTGCGTCAGCACCAGAATAAGAAGGCGCATCGCCGACAGTGATGCTCACATTGCCAGCCACCTTCTCATTGTTCTTACCCTTGAAGACAACCTTGGCCAAGGCCTCCGTCGTGGTGAACTTCACCAAGCCGCACACGTTCTTGAAGGCAAATTCCATCTCTTCGCTCGTCGTCGTAGCGACGCTGAGTACAGCCAGCGGGTCGAACGTCGTGCCTGCCTGCGCATATTGCGTCGTGGGAAGTTCAGCAGAGATGACGCCTTCGCTAATCGATGCGCCATCTTGATAGGGATAGAGCGCGGTGTAGGTCGTGCTCTCGGGGGCTGCACCAGTGAAGGTGACACTCGCGCCGTCCTCGTTGGTCGCAAAGCGTTTGTTCTGCGATGTTGCACCATCGAACACGCTGATGGCATCATTTTTGCAGAAGGTAACGCTATTGCCTTCATTGGGGTGCAACTGCGTCTTCATACGTTCGGAAACGTAGGAAGGGCGGCTGCCGGCATCGGCAACAGCAGAAAAGGAGAGTTGTTTCAACGCGCCACCCTCGGTGGCCTCGTCATCGCTCGTACAGCCCACAAAGGACACGGAGGCCAGCAGGGCGACGAGCAAAGCATACATTTTGGTTT
>JAGHRU010000041.1 GCA_018066225.1 Candidatus Equimonas enterica | reverse complement strand
GTATAGGGTTAGAGCCATCTGACACTGCGGTGCAAGTTGCGTCCGCGCTTGCCGAGGTTGAGGTCGAGACGGTAGCCGAGCGTTATCTCGTGCTGTCCCGACTCGAGACCTATGCCCTGCGTATTGGCCTCGTAACTATAACAGAGGTCGATGCCTTGCAAGGTGCCGCCAATGAATAGCGTGGCTGAGTGTCCGGGCGAGTAAGACGCACCGCCATAGAGCCGCTTCTTGTCGTTGGCATACTGAAGTCGGGCTGTAATGTCGGCACGGTAGTCTGTCAAGTCGGTGCGAAACATGACAGAGGGCACTATGGTAATAAACGGACTTCGGGTGCGGATATTGTATCCAGCCGTAAAATTATACAATCTTTTCCACTTCATCTCGTTTTGTTCGCCAAATCTTACGGCCGGCGCAGAGAGGTGCAACACGGACGCTCCTGCGTAGAAACGCTTAATCTGATAGAACAGGCCGACGCTGGCATCGACCTTATTGCCCGTGACATCTGCGCTGGGAAAAGCAAGGTCATTGCCTTCTGCAAACTCGGCCTTGCTGCCTTCGATGCCCTCGGCCATAAGGTCGGCTTCCACGCCGATGGAGAAGGTGCCACCAAAGAGGCGCGTATGGTAGGCATACTGCGCCGAGATACGCTTATGGGAGAAGAGGCCAAAGAGGTCGTTCTGGAAGATAACGCCTACACCGTGACGGGTCTTACCGATGTCGAAAGCGGTATTGACGCTGGCAAACATGGTGCCGCCAGCGTCGTCGAAGCCGGTGTTGTGCAGTTGGTACGCGCCGTCGATGACGAGTTGTGGCGTACGTCCCGCAGCAGCGGGGTTGTACTCGGTTTCAAGTTTCCAGTATTGGGCAAAAGCGGGGTCTTGCTGTGCCTTTGCCCCAAGAGTGAAGAAGCAGAAGAGGCAAAATGCGGCTATGACGTTCAGACTAATGTGTCGCATAAAGGGATATTTGGTTGCAAAATTAGCGCGAATTCCTGACGTATCCAAATTTTTCGGCAGAAAGTAGTGTCGGGAGCAAATAAATTAGTACCTTTGCACGGGGTTCTATGTGCATGCGCTGCGCTGATAGTCACCCATTTATCCCAAACTCGCTATATATGAAACGCCTCACCCGCATAAATATTGTGCGTCCACTGCTAACTTTGTTGGTCTGCGCATCGGCCATACTGCTCTCCATGCTGACGGCTTCGCCCGGACAGATGGACTTCGAAATGGGGCATCCGTGGCTGCACGCTCCCATTGTGGCCGACTTCAACTTCGACATCAAGATACCCGATGAGGTGGTAGAAACCAACCGCGACTCCATACGCCGCACGAGCAAGCCGTATTTCGACTTGCAGCCCTCGGCCGCAGCAAGTGCCATCGCTGCCCTGCGCAGTGAAGCCCACTCGGATGGCAGCAAGCGCATCACGCCACGGCTCATCAACCACGCGGCCAGTCTGCTGTCCGCAGTGTATGAGCGCGGCATCATCGACGGCGATATGAAGGCAACCTATCTGGCCGAAGGGAAGCAAAACATCTTGGTCGTCGATGGCGTCACAGGCACGACCCATCGTCTCTCCGACGTGCTCTCGCCACGCGAAGCCTACGAGTATCTGATGACGGCCGACACGATAGCTTTTCGCCGTGCCGATATGGCGCTCCTCGACTTGGGCCGATACCTCACGCCCAACCTGCGCTTCAACCGCGAGAAAACGCAGCATCAGGAGCAGGAAGACCTGAAACAGGTGGCCACCATACAGGGACATGTCTATCGCGGCGAGCGCATCATAGATCGCGGCGAACTGCTGACGGCGACCGACGTGAGCAAGATAGCCTCCTACATCGAGGAGAACAGCAAACTCCACGCCTCGTTTCAAGACAGGATATTCAGCCTGGACTTCGGCGGCAAAGCCCTCATCGTGCTCTCGCTCCTTGGGGTGATGATGATCTACCTCTATCTCTTCCGCTACGACCTCTTCGAGTCGCGCCACAGCCTCTACCTGCTCTTCGCGCTCGTCACGGCCTTCCCCATCATCACCAACGTATTTCTGCACAACTTCATCAGCGTGTACATGATACCCTTCGCCATGACGGCGATTTTCGCACGCATCTTCACCGACACCCGCACTGCCTTTATGACCTATGTGGTGATGCTGCTGCTCTCCACGCTTCCTTTCGCCGACGATGCGTTTAAGTTTATTCTGACAGAACTCATCGCAGGTCTCGTCGCCATCTATACGCTCAAAGAGCTCAGCGAGCGTGCCCAGTTGCTGCGCACCGCTCTCAACATCACCCTTGCGATGATGGCCATCGGTTTTGCTTACGACATCACGCGCATCGACAGTCTCGGCGACCTCAGCGTCAATTGGTACACTTATATCGTGGTCAATGGCGTGGCACTCTTGTTCGCCTATCCCTTGATGTATCTCATCGAACGCCTCTTCGGATTTACTTCGACCGTGACGCTGGTCGAACTCAACAATATCAACAGCACCGTGCTGCGCAAAATGTCGAAAGTGGCTCCCGGCACCTTCATCCACTCCATGCAGGTGGCCAACCTCGCTGCCGAGGTGGCCGACCGCATCGGTGCCAAAGCCGCACTGGTGCGTACGGGTGCGCTCTACCACGACATCGGCAAGATGCTCAACGCCCCATTCTTCACCGAAAACCAAAGCGGCGTCAATCCGCACGACCAACTGACGGAGAAGGCGTCGGCCGACATCATCATCGACCACGTGCGACAGGGGCTTCATCTGGCTGAACGCTATCATCTGCCGCGCGTCATCCGCGAATTCATCGAAACGCATCACGGCCGCAGCCTCGTGCGCTACTTCTACCTGCAAAGCGTCAGCAAGCACGGTGAGGAGCAGGTGGCGCGAGAAGATTTCACCTATCCCGGCCGCAATCCTTTCACCCGCGAGCAGGCCATTCTCATGATGGCGGACGCCGTGGAAGCGGCTTCGCGCAGCCTCAAAGTGTATAGCGAAGAGACGCTGACGGAACTGGTCGATCGCATCATCGACAAGCAGGTCGAAGCAGGCTACTTCCGCTAATGGCCCATCACCCTCCGCGACATCGCGGAAGCCAAGCGCGGCTGCGTCGAGAGTCTGGAAGTGACTTATCACACCCGCATCGCCTACCCCGACGACAAGCCACATGAAGACGACGACACGATGCCTGAGACACAGGACCCCAAAGGCTCGCGCTTCATCTTCGGCACAGGTATGCACTGGGGCTAACGCCCTATTGGTCGAAATGGCGGTAAGGCGCAAAAAATCCGGACAACCCGCGCCCTGCCATATAGCCTCATTTTCTGTCTTTCTCGCCACTACGACCGGCATCGTAGCAGCATTTTCAAGGACCACTCATCACGACGAGGGCAGACCGCGATTGCAGTCTGCCCTCGTTATGTGTGTTGTCTGCCCGCATCGTTTCACCACTCTGGGCAGACCGTGAAAGCCATAAGGTAGTCTGTATCGCCGCGGCTGCACACAAGAGGTTCGCTATCAGGCGATTACGGTTTTCGCCGCATTGCGCCCGAGAAGTCACGCGAGCACAAGCGCGGCTTTCTCAGCGGCTTCATTTTGTCCCGAATGTCGGCTCGTCGCGACTACGGCTGTGCCACGGGCTGCGCCTCATAGCAGCCGATGTCGGGACCATCAGCGTCGGCAAAGCGGGAACGTCCCAAGAGGTCGTAGGGATAGTAAGTCTGCGTGATGGTAGCATCAGCCTTGCCCACGGCCTGCGACTCGGGAGAGAGGGTAAAGGGGAAGATGAGGCTGTCGAAGTCGAAGGCGGGATAGAAATTGTCGGCTCCTTTGACCTCGCCTTCGTTCTCGAAGATGCAACTGACGAAGTGGTCGTCCTCGACCTTGGGGGTGCGGATGAGGCACGACTGGAAGCCGTAGCCGAAAGCGTCATCGACATAGCGCGCGCTCTGGTCGCCCATGAGTTCGTCTTCGCCATAACCGCTGATGAGGCAGTTGGCAAAGGCTGCGCGCGTCAGCGGCCGCCGTGCCTCGTCCTCGTAGTTCTGGAACAAGAGCGCCACACCACCCTCGGCGCCTGTGATGGCATAGAAGCGGGCGATGGTGCAGTGCACGAAGGAGTTGTCGCCGCCGTAGAGCGCGACGCAGTGACGACCCGCGTTGGTAATCTGGGAATTACCGACGAAAATCTGGCTCATGGTGGCATGGAGCGCATCGTGCGTCACATTGTGCACCACGCTATGCTCCATAAGGAGTTTCTGCCGCGTGGCATCGGTGTCGGTGCAGCGCACACCGTAACTACCGCTATGGATGTCGCAATGCTGCAAGAGGTTGTCGTGGCTGCTCTCGCGCAGGTCGATGCCGCCCCACTGTCCCGGTATGCGGTCGTAGGGTTGCCCCGAAAACATATTGCCCAGTCTATCGCCACGCATCACGACGGGGGCTTCGGCCGTGCCCTCTGCCCGCAGCGTGCCATCGACCACGAGCGATGCGCCTGCGTGGAAGTAGAGACGCGTGCCAGCAGCAAGGCGCAGCGTCGCTCCGGGAGCGACATAGAGGCTGTCGAATATCTGGTAGGGGCGCGTAGCATCCCACACCTCATCGGTCACAACCCGTGGGGCTTGACATCGGATGATACTCTGGCTGCTGGCGCACAACGTCACCTGCTGCTCCGCCCCAGCCTCGGTGCGAAAGACCAGTGCGTCGTGGATGGGCTGTGGCGTGTCGCTATCGAAGTCGGGAGCAGCGATGAAGAGCCAGACGACGAGGCTGTCGCGCGCACCAATCTCGAAGTCCGTGCCACGGCCATCGACCAGGAACGTGCCATCGACATTGACGCGATAGTGACTCTCTGCCCCACGCGCCAAAGCCACAGAGGAGAGGCGCAACGCCTGCGACGCAGGGTTATAGACGCGCAACGAGTAGGTCTCCGACGACTCTCCGCCCACGACGGTATCGAGGTCGAGGGTATCGACAGAGAACGTGAGGCGGTCGGCGGGATTGAGACTGTAAGTGTCCTCGCCCATACAAGCGCAGAGCAGGCACGAGGCCATCAGCGAGAAAAAGAGATAAACGGCGGAACGCATAAAGCGACAAGGCTAAAAGATAGAAAAGACAAGAGGCGTCGCAGGCCGTCAGTATCGATGACGACCGCGACACCTCTTGCCGAAGATTACTTATTGGGGATGTTCCGGAGGATGTCGAGCAGGTGGTCCCATACCATCTGCACGGTGGGAATGAGCAAACGCTCATCAGGCGAGTGTACGCCACGGAGCGTAGGCCCGAAACTTACCATGTCGAGATGAGGATATTTCTCGCTGAACAGGCCACATTCGAGGCCAGCATGGATGGCGAGTATCTTGGGGTCTTTATTGAAGAGACGACGGTAACTCTCGGCTGCGATCTTGACGATTTCGCTGTTGGGATTCATCTTCCAGCCGGGATAGCCCTCGTTGGTGACGGCACGCGCGCCGCCAAGGGTGAAGGCCGCACGCACCACAGCCGTCATCTCCTTGATGCGGCTGGCCACGCTGCTGCGCTGCGAAGTGGTGACCACGATGCTCTCCTGCTCACGATGGATAGAGGCAAGGTTGGAAGAGGTCTCCACCAGCCAATCGAGGTCTTGGCTCATGGCATAGACGCCATTGTGCACAGCACGGAGCGAGAGCAGCATCTTGTCTGCCACCGTCTTGGCGATAGCCTGCTGGGGCGCATCGGCTACGCTCTCCATGTCGATGAGCATATCGGGCTCCGTGGTGGCATATTCCTCACGCACTTCGCTGGCAAAGACATTGAGGTCGATGCGCAACTGCTCCTTGTAGGCCGCAGGGACAGCGATGAGCGCCCAGCCCTCGCGGGGAATGGCATTGTGCAGACCACCGCTCTGGATGTCGAGCAGACGAAGGTCGGTCTGCTCCATCTCGTCGCAGAGGAAGCGCACGATGAGACGGTTGGCATTGGCACGTTTCTTGTTGATGTCGTCGCCAGAGTGACCGCCGCTGAGCCCCTTGACATAGACCTTGGCGGCAAAGTAACCAGCAGGCAGGGGCTCGAAGGTGTAGTCATAATAGGCCGTGGTGCGCGCACCACCAGCGCAACTGACAAACATCTGGCCCTCATCCTCGGAGTCGAGATTGATGAGGTAGTCGCCCGTCATAAAGCCGGGCTTCATGCCTTCTGCGCCAGTGAGACCCGTCTCCTCATCGCGTGTGAACACACACTCTATGGGACCGTGCTCAATGTCCGTGGCTTGCAGAATAGCCATCTCCATGGCTACGCCGATGCCGTCGTCAGCACCCAGCGTCGTGCCCTTGGCTTTCATCCACTCGCCATCGACGTAGGTCTGTATGGCATCTTTCATGAAGTCAAAGTCGAGGTCGGCATTCTTCTCGCACACCATGTCGGAGTGGCTTTGCAGGATGACGGTCTTGCGATTTTCGTAGCCGGGAGTGGCAGGCTTGCGGATGATGACATTGCCCGTCTCATCGACGCGGGTGTCCAGCCCGAGGCCTTCACCAAATTGCTGTAAGAACGCTATCATCTGCTCCTCATGCTTGGAGGGGCGAGGTACGCGATTGACCTGTGCGAAGCAGTCGAACACTGCTTTCGGAGTAAGTTGTGCTTGATTGTCCATTGTAAATAGGTATGTTGTAGTTGGATATCTTGACGTATTTATAAACGCGTGTGTACGCGCGAAACAACAAATTTCGCGTGTCGGAAACGCAAAAAATGGCAAAAGGTTTTGGCCTCACGCAGAAAAGCCGTAACTTTGCACGTGCAAATTTACAAATAAAATGCTGAAAACACTCCTCTTCACGCTGATATTTGTCGCTATCGCCTTTATTTTGCTCTCCATCGGGGTCATCATCAAAGGTAAATTCGCCAATACCCACGTCAGTGCCAACCGCGAAATGCAACGCCGAGGCATCCACTGCGCCCAGACCCAGGACCGCGAAGCACGCCGCGACAATCCCAATGCCGTCAAAGAGAAGTCCACGAAACCTACCAACACAAATCTGCAAATATCATGAAACTCTCCCACATCGTCTGCCTCTCCGCAGCCCTCTTGGCCGCCACACTGACGGCTTGTCAGAAAAACAATGACCCCGCAGGCAGCGTCAAGCAGCCCGGCCTCGCCAAAGCCGAAGCCAAAGCCGGGACGACAAGTATCGCCTATGTCGATATCGACTCGCTGCAAGAGCACTATCAGTACTTCCAAGACGAGAAGAAACGCCTCGAAGCATTGAGCAAGCAGTATGACACCCAACTTAACAACAAGATGAGTCAGTCTCAGAACGCCCAGAGCCGTCTGCAACAACAGATGCAGAAAGGCGAAATCACCAACGAGGCTGACTACAAAAAGGAAATGGCCAAACTGCAACGCATGCAAGAAGAAGGACAAAAACTCGAAACCTCACTCGCGCAGAAGTTGTCGGCCGAACAAGAGAAGTTCAACAAGGACCTGCTCGACCGCGTAAACGCTTACATCAAGGAGTACAACAAAGACGGTAAATACAGCCTCATCCTGAGCAAAGTAGGCACCAGCGTCCTCTACGCCGACCCCGCGCTGGATATTACCGACGACATCGTGGCTGGACTCAACAAGGCTTACAAGAAGAAATAAGGTATCACGCACTCACTTTCGCGCTGGCCAAGTGGTCGAAATGCCCGTTTTTGCCTTATGCGCAAAGCGAAAAGTGCTGTCTTTGAAAAAAAAGACGGCAGAAATTTCGTCACTTCGTGGGAAATTCATAACTTTGCATCGTTTTTTCCAAACAGCCCCCACGTATCACACCACAAATAGTCTTGTAACAGATGACAAAAGCAGACATCGTAAAGCAGATCTCAAAAGAGACGGGAATAGAAAGCACGATTGTACTCACTTGCATCGAGTCCTTCATGCGCAACGTTAAAGCAGCCCTCCTTGCAGGCACACCTGTCTTCCTCAGAGGTTTCGGTTCCTTCATTTTGAAGAAACGCGCCCAAAAGACGGCACGCAACATCTCCAAGAATACCACGCTCGTCATCCCCGAGCACAACATACCCGCTTTCAAGCCCGCTAAGAGCTTCATGGCACAGATAAAACATTAACAGTATATATTAACCTGCTAAAGCTTAAAGCAATGCCTAACGGAAAGAAGAAAAAGAGACACAAGATGTCCACTCACAAGCGTAAGAAGAGACTGCGTAAGAACCGTCATAAGAACAAGTAAGCCATCGGCTGAAATACGCTTGTAAAAGAGGTAAGAGGAATTTGGAACAACGCTGGCAGCCCTGTGCTGATTACGCCACACGCCCCAATTCCCCTTTCCTCTTAACTTTTGCACAACACACACCCACATCATGAAAAGCGAAGTTATCGTTGATGTGCAACCTGCTGAGGTGCAAATCGCGCTTCTCGAAGAAGGAAAACTCGTCGAGTTTCAGAGAGAAGGCCGCACAGAGCACTTCGCAGTGGGCAACATCTACCTGGCCCCTGTACGCAAAATCATGCCAGGACTCAACGCCTGCTTCGTGAATGTCGGACACGAGCGTGATGCTTTCTTGCATTACCTCGACTTGGGTGCGCACTACCATGCGATGGAAAAGTACATCGCAACGGCCAGTGCTCGCCCCAGTAGCGTACCACGCATCGGCACCATACCCAATCAAGCCGACACGGGCAAGGATGGGAGCATACAGAATGTGCTGAAACAAGGTGATATGCTGCTCGTACAAATCGTCAAGGAGCCCATAAGCACCAAAGGCCCTCGCCTCACCTGTGAGTTATCCTTTGCTGGCCGCTATCTTGTGCTCATGCCTTTCAGCGAGAAAATCAACGTCTCCACGAAAATCAAGAAAGACAAAGAGCGCGCCAGACTCAAGCGCATCATCCATGGTGCCAAGCCCTCTGGCTTCGGCGTCATCATCCGCACCGTAGCCGAGGATGCGGCAGCCGAAGAACTCACGGAGGAACTCAATAGCCTCATCGCGCAGTGGGAAGACACCGTGCGACGTATGCAGCAACGCTTAAAGGCTGCGACCCCGGATGCCAACAAGGGCAATGCCAAGAAGTCGCCTGCCCTTGTCTATGAAGAGACCAGCCGCGCTGTCGGTATGCTCCGCGACTTATTGAATCCCTCCTACGAGAACATCTACGTCAATGACCCCAACATCTGCGACGAGTTGAAGAGCTATGTGACGCTCATCGCTCCCGACCGCAAAGACATTGTCAAGCACTACAAGGGCACCGTCCCTATCTTTGACAATTTCTCTGTGACCAAGCAGATAAAGACCTCGCTCGGGCGCATCGTATCCTACAAGCACGGCGCGTATCTCATCATCGAGCAAACCGAGGCACTGCATGTCGTAGATGTCAATTCGGGCACCCGAAGCAAGTCGGCCGAAGGTCAAGAAATCAACGCCCTCGACGTCAATCTCGGGGCAGCCGACGAGATAGCACGCCAACTGCGCCTACGCGACATCGGCGGCATCATCGTGGTGGACTTCATCGACATGGCCGAAGCGGAGCACCGCCAGGCCCTGTACGAGCGCATGGTGGAGAACATGAAGCGAGATCGCGCCAAGCACAACATCTTGCCGCTCTCCAAGTTTGGCCTCATGCAAATCACGCGACAGCGTGTACGTCCTGCCACCAACGTCACCGTCGAAGAGGCATGCCCCACCTGTGGAGGCACGGGAAGCATCAAGTCCTCCCTCCTGTTCACTGATGCCTTGGAGAGCAAAATCAACACTTTGGTGCACACCATCGGCATCCGTAAGTTCCGACTTCACGTCCATCCCTTCGTCGCCGCCTACCTGCGTCGCGGCCTTTTCCCCATCGCATGGCGGTGGAAACTCAAATTCAGTCCGCGCATCAGCATCGTAGCAAGCCAGAAACTGGCTTATCTCGAATACCACTTCTATGACTCCAACGGAGAGGAAATAGAACTGCAAGAGACAGGCGACATGCACTAACATCTACTGCGCCCCTGACCTCCAAACAAGGAAGTCAGGGGCGCAGTCGTAGGTTAGTACCTACACGCTATGGCGCGGGCTATGCTTGCGCCTTACCGCGCAGCATAAGGCCTATCACCACGGGCGCACCGATGAGCGGCGTGAGTGCATTCAGCGGCAGGGCAAAAGGCAGCAATGATGCGCTGCACAGCAATTGACACAAGAGGCAGACCACACTTCCCAAAAGCATGGTCAGCGGCAGCAGGACGCGGTGCAAGCCACTGCCGACAAGGGCACGCGCGAGGTGGGGCACGGCGAGACCGACGAAAGCGATAGGGCCGCAGAGCGCCGTAGTAACCGCAGTAAGCCAACCTGCTGCCAGGAGCAGCAACGGGCGCAGCCGCCTGACATTGACCCCGAGCGTAGCCGCATAGTCGTGTCCCAAGAGCAATGCGTCAAGCCCCTTGGCGCAGCAAGGCAGCAAGAGCAGCGGCGGCAAAAGACAGCAAGCGTAGAGCGGCAAGAGTGGGAGGCCCACGCTGCTGAAATCGCCCATGCCCCACAGCACGAATTGGCGCACGCCGTCGGCAGCAGCATGGTAGTTGAGCAGCGTCACGATGGCCCCGGCAAAGAGCGAGAGCATCACGCCGATGATGAGTAGCGAGGCATTGTCGTTCACGCGGCGTGCCACCAGCGTCAGCAGCGCCACGACGAGCGTGGCACCTGTCATAGCGGCCACGACGACACACAGCGTGCTGCCCACCGCCATGAGTGCCCCTCCAAAAACGAGGATAGCGACGGCAGCACCGACGGCAGCCCCTGCCCCGACGCCCAAGAGCGACGGATCGGCCAGCGGATTGCGAAAGAGTGTCTGCATGATGAGCCCACTCACCGCCAAGGCTGCGCCCGAGAGTATCGCCACCAAGGCCTCTGGCAAGCGTGTCTCCCACACGACAAAATGTGCGAGGTCGGCATCGATGGTCGGTGTCTGCGGCACACGCCCCGTCAAGGCAGCCCACACATCGCCGACGGACAAGGGCACACTGCCGGTGCAAAGTACGCAGAGGGTCAGCACCACGACGGCAGTCGCAGAGAGCACAATCCAAAGAGCGGCAACACGATTAACCTTCATCGTAACGGGAGTGGGAAGAAATAGTGCAACGTATCGGCACGCTGCTCGGCGATTTGTCGCAAGTCGCCGAGGATGCGGTCGGGGTGGAAGGCGATGTCCTCGAAGTAAGGCACGCGCAAGGTGGGGCAGGCATAGACGCGGTGCTGGCGGTAGGGACGAAAATGGGCGTAGGCGGCG
>JAGHRU010000135.1 GCA_018066225.1 Candidatus Equimonas enterica | reverse complement strand
ATTGTAGCCTATCTCAAAGGCACGCTGTATGCTGCTGGTGCTGCCTTGCTGACGAGAGACCACAAACTGGGCAACTTCGCGGAACTTCGTGTCCAGACGGCCAATATCATCTGCGCTGCTGCCACTGCCGTCACCGTCTTCCGTCTGCACTTCGGGCAGGATGTACGGCTCGGGATAGCCTTGCTGATTGCTGATATATTCGGTGATGCGCTCCACCTCGGGCGTATCGACAAAGGCACACTGCACACGCACCAGTTGCGAGCCTTGCAGGAAGAGCATATCGCCCTTACCAATAAGTTGGTTGGCCCCACGGCGGTCCAGGATGGTCTGACTCTCCACACCCTGCGCCACTCTAAACGCGATGCGTCCCGGGAAGTTGGCCTTGATTTTACCCGTGATGATGGTGGCACGCGGACTCTGCGTCGCGATGACCATGTGGATGCCGACGGCGCGCGCCAACTGCGCGATGCGAGCGATGGGGAGTTCTACCTCTTTGCCTGCCGTCATGATGAGATCACCAAACTCGTCGATGATGACCACGATGTACGGCAAATAGCGATGACCGTGCTGCGGGTTGAGGCGATGCTGACAAAATTTGGCGTTGTACTCCTTGATGTTCTTGCAGTGCGCCATCTTGAGCAGGTCGTAGCGCTGGTCCATCTCACAGCAGAGGCTCTTGAGCGTCTGCACCACCTTCTGCACGTCGGTGATGACAGGCTCGTCACCATCGGGCACCTGCGCCAGGAAGTGTTTGAGTAGCGGGTTGTACATCGAGAACTCCACTTTCTTGGGATCTACCATGACAAGTTTCAGTTCCGACGGATGCTTCTTGTAGAGCAGCGAAGTGATGAGCGCGTTGAGGCCGACCGACTTACCCTGACCCGTCGCACCTGCAACGAGCAAGTGGGGCATCTTGGCCAAATCGACCATAAAGACGTCGTTGGTGATGGTCTTACCCAGCGCTATCGGCAGTTCGTATTTGGTCTCCTGATACACCTTACTGTTGAGTATGCTCTCCATCGGCACGGCTTGCGGGTTCTTGTTGGGGACTTCGATGCCGATAGTTCCCTTGCCCGGGATAGGCGCGATGATGCGGATACCCAGCGCAGCCAGCGAGAGCGCGATGTCGTCTTCCAGGTTGCGTATCTTGGAGATGCGCACACCTTCGGCAGGTGTTATCTCGTAGAGCGTCACCGTAGGACCTACCGTAGCTTTGATGGCCGATATTTCCACACCGAAACTGCGCAGCACACGGATGATGTTGTCTTTGTTCGCCTTTTGCTCCTCCATGTCGATGGCATTGCTGCTGGGACGACGGTCGAGGAGAGAGAGAACAGGGTATTTGTAGCGTGAGAGTGTAGCACGAGGGTCGAAAGGCGGTTGGGTGCTGATGTCCGTAGGCTCATCTTCGGCTTCTGCTGCAAGTGCGCCGCTCGGATTGTCCTTATCGCCCTTGGCAGCCTCCACCTCAAACTCGGGCTCCTCTATCACTTCTGCGGGCTCTTCCTCCACGGTTTCTGCCGTTTCGTCAATTTCTTCCTGCACCTCGTCTTCTTCCTCACACGGCGTAAGGTCTATGACCGATGCCCCTTCTTCCGACACAGCGTCCTCTTCTTCGATATCCTCTTCCTCCATCTCCTCCTCGTCATTTACGTCGTGCAACTGTTCGCCCACATACTTCACAGCCTTTTTGCTGCCGGACTTCAATTTCTGATACGTGTCGTTGCAAGCAAAGAACAGGTAGGCCAAAGCCACAGCCCCCAGGATGGCAGCCGTGATGAGTGCCCCCACATTATCGATGAGCAGAGCGCATATCTCATCGCCATGCATACCGCCGAGGCGAAAGGCTATATGGGCATCGAGCCAATCAGTGGGTATCAAGCCCACAGCACTGGCATAACTCAGCGTGACAGAGCCCCACACCATAAAGAGCGCGAGGTAAACAAACCATTTCCAAAGGCGTATCTTCATCCTCGAAACACATTTCAGCGCTACAACAACAACGAAGATGGGAATAAAAATACTGCACAAGCCGAAAAGTTTGTCTTGGAAATAGAAGGCCAAAACAGCCCCCCAACGACCAGCGTAGTTGGCTGGATGAGTGATTTGCCCTGCCTCAAGGCTGGCTTGATCCATTTGCCCTGTAAACACATTGGACACCATGGCGATAATAAGGAAAAGGGCTATGATGAACAGCAACGCACCGACAACGGTTTTGAAGGTCTCCCATGAGAGATAGTCCTTCCACTCGATGCTCTTAACGATTTGCGCCGTCGCGCTTTGTTGGCTGCGCTTCTTGCTGCGCTTCGACGCAGACTTTTGTACTTTATGTTGGTCTGTCTTTTTGGACATATATATATTATAGGTCTATTGAAGGTTAGTGTTGCTGCACGGTATAATAGTTGATGATGCGCTCTATGGCGCGACAACATACCGCACAAAACGTAGGATGCGCATTGGTACGCATACGGCAGTCGTGGAAAGGACGGTAAACCCCACGCGACTGATAGCCTGCTCCTTCTATGATGCCCGGGGTGTCACCTTGCGGCTCACGGCATTTCTCACCCGGGCGTAAAGGCTTGTCCAGCATATCGTTCCACTTCACGGAGAAGTCGGCAAGGGTAGTAATATTGGGCTCCCACGGCTCGACATTGGCAAAATAAGCCTCTTCGTATTGGTCATCGTAGGCATATTCATCGGCCAGTCCCGCGAAAAAATGGCCAAATTCATGCACCACGACAGGATTGAATGCACGATGATTGGCGGCCGTCATTTCATAACTATTGTAGATGCCACCGCCACCGTAATTGTCCGTATTGGCCAGAATGATGATATGCTCATAGGGCACGCCAGAGAGCGCGTTGTGGAGCGTGGTCAGGCGCAAGGTGGTGAGATAGCGATCGGAGTAGAAGGTGTTGAAATTAGAGCCCAAGGCTGTCTGCTTCCATAGCCCTTGCCCGGGAATACTGATGCCGCTCTCGTCGCTCTCTGCACCAACAGCATAGAAATTGAACTGGGCTTTATGGTCAGCGAAAGGCTGGTAGCGCATTATTTCATCACACGTTTGCTGCGCTTTCGCATAGAAGGCGGGCATTTCCTCTGCCGTATAGCCTTCGGCGATAATCGCCACATCTATACATTCAGACGGAGCACCAGAGCGAAGCAACTCCTTCACCTCATAGCGCGGCACATCCGACAGCGCACGAATGAGAATATCAGCGGGATCGACCCGATGCGTCAGCATAGCTGTTACACGACGGTGCGAATCGAAGAGCGTCACCTCTACATCGACAGCCTCTCGGGGCATAGGCAGCAAGAAGACATTCTCGAAAGATTTGGTCAAGCGCGTAGCCTCTTCCGTGTTTTGCCACTCTTGAAACAACGTGGAAAAGCTGTAAGTATAGAGCGTCTGCCGCGTCGCGATGTCGCGCATGGTAATCTGGCCATTTCCAGCGAGTAGCAGCGTGTCGAGATTGCAGCGGCGTCCGTACCAGTGATTGCTCTTGCGAAGTTCGCTGACGGCTATTTGTTGCGTCTTTGCCGTGCCAATGAATTGATAATCTATGCGGAGCGTAGCATCCGTGAAATAGCGGTCGAAATCTACGCTTTGA
Organism: Candidatus Equimonas enterica; assembly: GCA_018066225.1. Classification (GTDB taxonomy): domain Bacteria; phylum Bacteroidota; class Bacteroidia; order Bacteroidales; family Bacteroidaceae; genus Alloprevotella; species Alloprevotella enterica. The sequence continues at coordinate 17,960 of JAGHRU010000135.1, read as the reverse complement.
CCTTGCGCGTTGAGCGCAAAGCAGAGGGTCAAGCCACCGAGTAGGCTTACTATAAATCGTGTCATAGGTATTCGTATTATTTAATGGGGCACCATAGTTTACAACATTTGCGCTATGGTGTCAATGATTTGCTGTTGCTCGTCAGGGTGAAACCAAAGGATGTCTTTGTCTTTCTTAAACCATGTCATTTGCTTCTTGGCATAAACTCTCGTGTTCTTGCGCATTCTATCCAGAGTCATAGGCAAAGGCCACTCGCCGTCAAGATAACGGAAGATTTCCTTGTAGCCCACCGTGTTGAGCGCATTGCACGAGCGATAGGGCAACATACGATGTGCTTCGTCTATAAATCCTGCCTCCACCATCTGTGTGACGCGGCTGTTGATGCGCTCGAAGAGTTGCTCTCGTGGACGCTCCAAGCCTATCTTGACGATGCGGAAGTCTCGCTGCTTTTTCTCACCACGGCGCAAAGACGTGTAGGTCTGCCCAGTCTGGTAGCATATCTCCAAAGCATGAAGCACACGACGGGGGTTGCAATGATCCACCACATCATAATAGGCGGGATCCAACAAGCGGAGTTCGCCAAGCATAGCCTCCAATCCTCGCTTCTCGTATCGGCCAAGAATATCTTGCCGCAATGCCTCATCGATGGTTGGGATGTCGTCAATGCCGTGACAGACGGCGTTGATATACATCATGCTACCCCCCGTGAGGATAAGCACATCGTGCGTAGCAAAGAGACGACGCATGAGCATCAAGGCCTCCTGCTCATAGCGCGAAGCACTATAATACTCCTGAATGGGCAGACACCCTACGAAGTAATGCTTCACACGTGCTTGCTCTTCCTGGGTCGGCGCGGCGGTACCTATGGGCAAGTCTGCGTAGAGTTGCCGCGAATCGGCATTGATAATCGGACAACCATACTGCTCTGCCAAAGCGATGCTCAACGCCGTCTTGCCGACAGCTGTTGGGCCGAGGATGACAAGGAGAGTAGGCATAAAGATTAGAAACTATCGCTTACTTCGTAACCTTCTACGTCGAGTTCGTCGCTATTGAAGGTATCGCCACCGATGCCATAAGGGTCGTAGCCTTCCTCTTCATCGCTGGCCGTAAGCGGCACTTGCGCTCCGCGCAGCAAAGCCTCGTCGCTGAGGTCGAGATCGGCTATCTGTTGCGGCGCGTCGCCACGGCGGCGGCTCACTACACCTTCCGCAAGATTTTCGCCAGGTATCTCCTCCTTGACTTCCAGCGAAAAGCGTCGGTCGCTAAACGGATCGAAGACAAATTCCATCTTCTGCCCCTCACCTTCAATGAGGTCTGCCAAGTAAGTGTCGCTCATCAGATAGACTTCGTCGTCACTGTTGGTGGAGAAATCTTCACGCGTTACCTGATGGACGGGACGCCAATGGTCGTCGCAGACATAGAAACACGTCATCTGATCTTCGCTGTAATCGCAGGCTTGAAGGATGAGGCGGTGCAGGTCGAGGAAAGAAGCGTCGCTATCGATTTTTATCTCACGAGCGAAACCGTCCAATTCCTCATATATGAATTTGATGCGGTATATCATAGGGAAATCGTAATATGGGGTAACACATTAGTTGATAAAGCCACGTTGTGACGACGATACGAAGTCCAAGATATACTTCACTTCGGGTATCATCGGCACGTTTTGCTCTATTTCTTTCAGTCTGTCGGCCAGCAACTTGCCATGCTGATAGAGGATGCGATAAGCGTTGTGGATATGCTCTATCGTCTCGGGCGCAAATTGACGGCGACGCAACCCCACGACATTGAGGCCACAATAGGCGATAGGCTCACGAGCCGCCATAACGAAGGGAGGAATGTCCTGCGCTGTGCGCGAACCGCCACCCACCATAACGTAACTCCCAACATGGCAGAACTGATGGACCAAGACGCAGGCCGACAAGATGGCAAAGTCATCAACGACCACCTCACCGGCCAATTTGGTGGTATTGCCTATAATGCAGCCATTGCCTACAATGACATCGTGGGCCACGTGACAGCCCTCCATCAGAAGATTGTCACTACCGACTACGGTCTTGCCCTTGGCAGCCGTACCACGGTTGATGGTGACATTCTCGCGTATCTTGTTGCGGCTGCCTATTTCGGCCGTCGTATATTCGCCTTTGAATTTCAGGTCTTGCGGTATAGCACCTATTACTGCTCCGGGAAAGACTGTGTTGTCATCGCCCATGCGTGTACCCGAGAGCAGTGTCACGCTATTCATAAGCGTATTGCGCTCTCCGATGACAACATCTTTGTCAATATAGCAAAAAGGACCTATCTCGCAATCTTTCCCGATTTGTGCTTCGGGATGAACATAAGCCAAAGGACTAATCATAGTATTACTTTAATGGGCTATTTGTTTTTTACAATTTGGGCAGTGAAAGTGGCTTGCATGACGAGTTGTTCACCCACGAAAGCATAGCCGCGCATATCGGAGATGCCGTGGCGAATGGGGTGTAGCAACTCTACGCGGAAGACGAGGGTGTCTCCTGGGACCACTTTCTGGCGGAACTTCACATCATCGATGCCAAGGAAATAGGTGGACCAGCGCTCTGGCTCGTCAAGGGTGCTCAACACCAAGAGCCCTCCCGTCTGTGCCATCGCTTCTATTTGCAGCACGCCGGGCATAACAGGCTCTTCGGGGAAGTGGCCTTGGAAGTATGACTCGTTGGTCGTCACGTTCTTAACGCCGACGATATAGTTGCGGCCTATTTCCACCACCTTATCGACCAACCCCATCGGATAGCGATGAGGCAAGAACTCTCGGATGCGATTGACATCCATCAAAGGCTTGGCAGCGGGGTCGTAGATAGGGGCTCGCGCCTCATATTTCTTAATCTCACGACGCATCATACGCGCAAACTTGTTGTTGATGGTGTGCCCCGGACGTGTAGCCACGATGCGGCCACGAATAGGCTTGCCGATAAGCGCCATATCGCCAATGATGTCAAGGAGTTTGTGACGCGCCGGCTCATTGGGCCACGCCAGCGGGCGTTGCTGCAAGTAGCCGAGCTTGGTGGCTTCACCGCGTGCCACGCCGAGTTGATCAGCAAGGGCATCGTAGGCTTCTTGCGTCAGTTGCTTCTCGTAGATGACGATGGCATTGCTGAGGTCGCCACCTTTGATCAATCCCGCTTGCAGCAACGGCTGTATCTCGCGCACGAAGACGAAGGTACGCGCAGAAGCAATCTCCTCGGAGAAGTCCTCGATGGCATCGAGCGTGGCAAACTGCGAATTGATGAACTGCGACTCAAAACTAATCATCGAGGTGATGGAGAATTGTTCGTCGGGCAGTATAAGGATAGAAGAACCTGTCTCCTCATCCTTAAACTCTATCTTGCGCTTGATGACATAGAAGTCCTTGGGGGCATCTTGCTCCTCAATGCCGACACGGCGAATGGCCTCCACATACTGGATGGCAGAGCCGTCAAGGATAGGAAATTCCGGGCCATCGACCTGTATGAGACAGTTGTCTATACCCAACGCATAAAGTGCCGCCATGCCATGCTCTATCGTCGAGCATCGGGCTTCGCCTCGGGCGACAACCGTGCCACGCGAAGTGTCGATGACATTGTCGGCTATGGCAGGTATAATAGGCTGGCCTTCAAGGTCGATGCGCTGTATCTTATAGCCATGATTGACAGGCGCAGGCAAGAAAGTCACAGTAAGTTCAAGTCCTGTGTGCAGTCCTTTGCCGTGCAGCGAAAACGCATCACGGAGTGTCTGTTGCTTAAGCATTGTTGTTGTCATTATTGAGCTGTTGTTTGAGTTCTTCGAGTTCCTTGCGCAGCGCATGCACCTCCGTATAGACTTCGGGCAAGTGCTTAAACACAACGGAAGAGCGCGTGTAGTTCTTGTAGTCTATGGCTGGCGAGCCGAGCAAGACCGTGCCTTCCTTTTTCACGCTACCTGCCACGCCTGCCTGCGCACCCGTCTGGGTACGGTCGGCGATGTGGGCATGACCTGTGATGCCAACTTGACCGCCAAACATACACCACTGGCCTATCTTGGTGCTACCCGCCACGCCAACTTGCGACGACATGACGGTATGTGCGCCAACATCCACGTTGTGGGCTATCTGCACGAGGTTATCCAACTTCACACCCTTGCGCACAAAGGTGCTGCCCATCGTGCTACGATCCACACACGTATTAGCGCCAATCTCCACGTTGTCCTCGATGGTGACAATACCGATTTGCGGTATCTTCTCATAGCCATCGGCAGCAGGCGCGAAGCCAAAGCCGTCTGCACCAATCACGCAGCCTGAATGGAGAATACAGCCATTGCCGATGCGACAGTCGTGATACACGCTGACGTTAGGATAGACAAGGCAATTCTCACCTACTTCGGCGCGCTCCTCAATGACCACATGAGCGTATATTTGCGAGCCTTTCCCCACCTTAGCCTTATTGCCAATATAGGCAAATGGCCCGATGTAGCAGTCCTCGCCGATTTGCGCCGACTCACTCACGCAAGCCAAGGGGTGGACACCCTGTCGCTTCTGGGTCATACTCTCATAGAGCGTCAGCAACTTGGCGATAGCCTCGTAGGGATTATCCACGCGCACAAGTGTGGCCTTTACCTCGCGCTCGAGCACCAAATCCCGAGACACGAGCACCACAGAGGCTGCGGTGTCGTAGAGGTAGTGGTTGTATTTAGGATTGGCAAGAAAAGAGATGGCTCCGGCTTGACCTTCCTCTATCTTGGCGAAAGTCTGCACTTCGGCATTGGGGTCTCCTTCGACCACGCCACCGAGAAACGAAGCAATCTGCTGGGCATTAAATTTCATATTTGGGCGAATAATAGAATTGTTTTACTAACGGGAGGCAAAGTTAGCACAATTTGCGCAAACAGCCAAATAAACACCGCTAAATTTTGCGAGCGATGTGCGCGAAAAGGCTCACGACGCCCAAGAAACATAAAAAGACAAGAAAAGTCACACTTTTTCGCCAAAAAAGTTGTTCAGTTCGGCAAGAAATCGTAACTTTGCAGCGCAAACCCATAAAACCAACAGCCTATCGATACATCATTACGCCACCAACATTAAGCAGTAATGAATGCACTCATAGCGCTCACAGATGAGCAACTTGTAACTCGTTACGCCGAAGGGCAGGACGAGGCTTTTGACGTTTTACTTGATAGGCATAAGGACAAACTTTTCAGTTACATCTTATACACCGTGCAAGACATCGAGGAAGCCAACGATGTCTTTCAAGAGACCTTTACGCGCGCCATTACGATGATACGCAGTGGTCGCTACGCCGAGAGTGGACGATTTTACCCTTGGCTGACCTGCATCGCCCACAACCTCGCGATGGATATGCACCGTCGCCACAAATCACAACCCACCATCTCGACCGACAACACCGACTTCGATGTGCTCAACAACGCCGACATCGCGGAATCGTATGTGGAAGAAGACATCATCAATGCGCAAACTCTGGACGACGTGAAAGCCCTCATAGAACGCCTACCCGCGCCACAGCGCGAAATCGTCCACATGAGATATTACCAAAACCTCAGCTTCGCAGAAATCGCCAAGATAAAAGGCGAGAGCATCAACACCTGCCTCGGGCGAATGCACTATTCCATCCTCAATATGCGCAAGATGGCGCAGCAGTCGGGTGTATTCCGCAATTAAGCCACATTTTCTTTGGTCATATTTTCGGTTAGAAGAAAAGTAATCCGCAATAATTTTGACAATCAAGCGAAAGGCATTTAGGAGCGTGCAGGCACGATAAGGCCGCGTCACAGCACACCTAATGCCAGAGCAAACGCACGAACTGGTGGACCACGCGCAACGGTCTGCCCAGTTTATTTTTACTATCTGCCCAAGTCGTTAGTCTTATCACGCCAAGAGCCAGACACTTATCTGCCCTTATCGCAACTACTGCTTGCACGCATAGTTGGTACAATCAGACGCTATCTCACGCACGATCAAGCAGTTAAGGCTAATGCGCATTTACAGCGTTTTTTCGCTTTACGGCTTCGAGTGTTTCATCGCTGCTGTTCTCGACGGCTTTAATAGGTCTTGTGAGTTGGTCTATTTTTCAGATTGTTGGTCCTTGAATGGGCTTATGGTCATAACTTTTGTGCGCGCATAGGCGCGCTAATTCAAAATATATTTGTAACTTTGCGGCAAAATTAAAGCAACCTCCCCCTTCGACAACACACAAAACGACCCTATGACACTCGACTTTCTTCACAAACTGTTAAGACGAAGAACGCATCGCCCCGACGCACCTACGCCCCAAGAAGAGGAGCAAGAAACGCGGGTAGATGCTTTTCGCATAGTGCCGCAACTGCTCAGAGACATGGGGTGCAACATCACCAAGGAGGAAGACAACGACGATCTGCGCGCCTATCATTTTCTCTTTCAAGGCGGCAACTTCTCAATAGAAGTACGCGATGGGCAGGCACTTGCCGCAGTGGTTTTCCCGTGCTTTATGAGGTCGAGGTGGAGCAACTTGACTATGTGCGACAAGTCGCCAACGACGTAAATTGCCATCATCGCTCGGTCAAAGTCATCTACACCATAACCGGCGATGGCAAGAAGGTGGCCATGCATCTGCTCTCCCACTACTTCATCAGTGCCAACACCGAAGGGCAGTACAAGCCATTGGCCAAGTTCTTGGCCACGTTCTACACCGTGGCACAGCACACCACAGCACTCTATGAAGACCTCGTCAAGAAGGTAAACGAAGACCTTGAAAAGAAAGTCGCCGACGAGCAGCAAGAGACCTTTGCGGCCTACCAACTGGAGATAGAGCGTCAAGCAAAGGGCGGCATATGGCGAGCCAATGACACAGCGCACGTCACGCTGGGCAGCGTCCTCCACCATCTGGATTTCCCACGCGGCATCACGCCCCATAGCCTCATCATCTACACCGAGGACATACAGACACTCACCGACACGCCGTCCATCGAAGGGCTTGACCTCTGCACGCTCTTGGTAGATACCACAGCAACAGACGGGCTGGCATTTGGCCGAAAGTCTGTCCTTATGCGTCTGACCAATCGCGGTGAAGACGGCGAGGTTTGCGACACAGGACTGACCATCATTGTCCGCGCCGAAGAGCAGACGGCAGACGCGCTCTACATGCGAGCCACCTTCGTCTTCGACCACGGTGCATACGCGCTGACCAATTCAGCAAATCAACGTGACAACACCCTGACAACCTTCGTCTTTGCCTACGACAAGGCCGACACACGGCAGAAAGTAGCGGAATTCCGCTACTACTGGCAAGAAGCCAAAGACAAGGCTGCAAAAGGTCTGCACAGCGAACTCAGCGACATCGAGAGCTACATACTCGGCTGCACCGACGCCGACCTCGGCTACAACCTCTACTGGGGACGTCGCCTCTACCTCCGAGAGCGCTACTACGAGGCCGCAGCACATCTCGAAAATGCCTACTACCGCGTGAGCGAACTGATGAAGACGCAGACTGCCAACGAAGACGTCAAAGAAAAATACTTCTCGCTCTCCTACTACATCGGCTGCTGCTACATGAAGTTGGGATTGCTGACGCAAGCCTACTTCTATCTCGACACGACCTTCGCGCTCAACAACATCTATTACACACGGGCCTACATCAACCTGCTCATGTCTGCCGACACCTATCGCGCCACCATCGTCGTAGAGAACATCGTGCAGCAACTCGCCGTGCAAGACGGCACCTACGGCACGCACCGCGATGAGGAACCCAACGCACCTTTGGAGGACTTTATTGAGTTTCTTCAGCGCGCCTACGCCACGCTGCTCATCACCAATCGTCGTATGGCCGAGGCAGACCAGTTTTGCAACGACCTGATCAGGCACGGCTCTCCCGCTATGGTGGAATTTGCCAAAAGCCAGTTAGCACAACTCAACCCTAAATCCCTATGATACTCTCCCCTTCCCTGCTCTCTGCCGACTTTGCCCATCTTGGACGCGACGTAGAGATGCTCAACGCCAGCCAATGCGACTGGTATCATCTCGACATCATGGACGGTGTCTTCGTCCCCAACATTTCCTTCGGTTTTCCCGTGATGGAGTATATCGCCAAATATGCCACCAAGCCTCTGGACGTACACTTCATGACCGTTCACCCCGAGGAGTATGTGGAGCGCACGGCCAAGCTGGGTGCCGCCATCATGAATGTTCATGTAGAGGCTTGCCCCCACCTGCATCGCATCATACAGCAAATCCACGCTGCGGGGATGAAAGCAGGTGTCACCCTCAATCCCTCCACGAGCATCAGCACAGTGGAAGACATCGCCTGCGACGTGGAACTCATCATGCTGATGTCGGTCAATCCCGGTTTCGGCGGTCAGAAGTTCATCGAACACACCATCGACAAGGTGAAACGCCTGCGCCGTCTCTTGGATGAGTGCGGCTCCAAGGCTATCATAGAAATAGACGGAGGTGTCAATCGCGAGACCGGTGCCCGCTTACTCGCCGCTGGTGCCGATGCCCTCGTGGCGGGCAGTGCCGTCTTTCGTGCCGACGACCCGAGTGAAGAAATCCGCATACTTAAATCTCTCGACCGCGCATGACCTTACGCCCCCTATTGACAGATAGCGTAAAGACGCAGTTGATGCAACTCCTGCGTGAGTCGCACCACATCGTCATCTGCGCCCATCGTTCTCCCGACGGCGATGCCATCGGCTCATCGACAGCATGGGCCGACTATCTCCGCACCTTGGGCAAGGAGGTCAGCGTCATTATGCCCACTCCTGCTCCCGACTTCCTACGCTGGATGCCGGGCTTCTCCTCCATACTCCACTACAATGAGCGACGCAAGTCTTGCGACGCTCTCATCTGCGCAGCCGACCTCGTCTGCTGCCTCGACTTCAACGCCCTCTCACGCTTGCAGGAAATGGCACCCGCCCTCCAAGCCGCCAAGGCAAAGCGGCTACTCATCGACCACCACCTCGACCCCGAAGAGGGCATTGCCGATGTGATGATTTCGCGTCCCAAAGCCTCTTCGACGTCAGAACTCGTGTTTCGTCTCACCTACGAGCTTGGCGGATTTGACGCTATGACGCGCAGCACCGCGGCTTGTATTTATTGTGGTATGATGACCGACACAGGCGCCTTCACCTATGCCTCTGCCAATCCCGAGATATACATCATCATCGCGATGCTCCTGACCAAGCGCATCAACAAGGACAAGATTTACCGCAATGTCTATAACACGCAGAGCGAAGAGCGCTTACGCTTCACAGGCTATATGCTCTACGAGCGTATGAAGTTCTACGCGTCGCACCGCGCCTCCATCCTCTATTTCACACGAGAGGACATCAAGCGTTTCAAATACAAGCGCGGCGATTCGGAGGGATTGGTCAATATGCCGCTGCAAGTCCGTGGCATGCGCCTGAGCATCTCCTTGCGCGAAGACACCGAACGCGATATCATCCGCGTATCTCTACGCTCCGTCGATGATTTCCCCTGCAACAAAATGGCCGAAGAATACTTCCATGGCGGTGGCCACCTCAATGCCGCAGGTGGCGAACTCCCCTTCCCTATGTCGGAGGCCATCAAGACAGCCGAGAAAGCCATTGAGGACTACAAAGCACTTTTGTGGCCTGAACAACAATAAAAACTGCCCCACCCCGTATGAAAGCACCCGTACTACGCGCCCTTCTCATAGGCATCACTCTTTACGCCCTGCTGCCCCTTGCAGCAGAGGCGCAACCGTTACGCTACGAATTGGGACGAGCCGTAGAATATGGTGCAGAGAGCAGCGTCACGACGAGTTTTGGCTCTCACGCGCCATTATGGCTTGACGCCAACCGCTATGGTTTGGCAACAGCAAAAGGACAGCAGGGGTATCTGCGCGCTTATGTGGAGCGACGCTGCGAGATGGATTCCGACCGCACTTGGCACGCAGGCTATGGCGCAGATGTCGCCATCGGCTACGGCTTAACACGCCCTTGGCAGTTGCAGCAACTCTACTTTGAAGTCGAATGTCAGCGCTCGCGTTTGACAATAGGTCAGAAGCAGCAGCCGATGATGCTTAAAAACGCTGAACTTTCCACAGGCAGCCAAGCCCTTGGCATCAATGCGCGCCCTGTGCCCGCCGTACGCTACGACCTCAACTGGTGGAACATCTCGGGGCATGCCAACGTGGTGGCCATCAAGGGACATCTTGCCTTTGGCTGTATGACCGACGGACTTTGGCAAGAAGACTATGTAGGACGCGATGGGCGCTATGTTAAATGGGCACTCTATCACGACAAATCGGCCTTCCTGCGCATCGGCAATCCCGAACGCTTTCCTTTAACCTTTACTGGGGGGATGGAGATGGCGACGACATTCGGCGGTACGGCCTATAATCCCATTGGCTACAACATCGAAGGGCAGACGAAAATACGCCTGCCACATGGTTTCAAAAGTTTCCTGTATGCACTTCGAGGTAAGGGAGGTTCGGATCCTACCGACGGCGAACAGTTTGCCAATTCTGCGGGCAACACCCTCGGCGCGTGGTTGTTTCGATTGTCCTATTGCGCAGACGACTGGAAAGCCCACCTCTATTACGACCACTTCTTTGAGGACGAGTCTATGCTCTTCTTCCAATACGGTTGGCGTGATGGCCTCTATGGCATAGAATTAGAATTGCCGCACTGCAAATGGGTGAGCAACATCGTGTACGAACATCTCCGCACTGACTATCAAGCCGGACCGATTTACCACGATACCACCGCCGACATCTCGTCGCAAATCTCGGGAACTGATAACTATTACAACCACAACATCTATCAAGGCTGGCAAAACTACGGTATGGCCATCGGCAATGCACTCTATGCGTCACCGACCTACCGCGAAGATGGCTCTCTGATGTTTACAGGCAATCGCTTGCGTGCCCATCATTTGGGATTGAGCGGCACTCCAATGCCCAACCTGCACTACCGCGTGCTCTACTCCTATGTCAAAGACTGGGGCACCTACGCCCTACCCTATGCAGACTGCCGACACAGCCGCTCCATCATGGCAGAAGTCACCTACAACATCCTGAAACAGCACGCCGCCTCACCATGGACCATCAAAGCAGCTTTTGCTGCCGACCGCGGCTCACGCCTTGGCAACAACACGGGATTGCAGTTCACGCTTTCCTATCATTTCCAATAAACAACTCCTACACGGCATGAAACATCTGATTGTCTCCATATTTTCCCTGCTCTGCCTCTGCACCGCATGTGACAAAATGCCGCAGAATGGTGCTTTGGACGGCCAATGGCAACTCCTGCAAGTGACCTCTCTCAGCGACCAAAGTGCACAGGATGTCAAGGCTGATATGGTCTATCTGCGTTTCTCACTTGACCTCATGGAAATCTATACGCCACGGACCATGCTCAACGGTAAGACCAATTCCACAATGGCACATTTCCGCTACGAAGGCAACACCTTGGCGATAACAGACCTCTATATCCATTATCGCGACAAGGACACCCCCTTGACGATGCCTTTGCCCGAGGCGGTGCAAAGAATAGGTCTGAGAGAAGTACCCCAGACTTTCACCATCACAACCCTAACCTCTGACCGTCTCATTCTCCAAGACAGCAAAGTCAGTCTGACGTTCCGCAAATTCTGATATGCACCACTATACCGACAACATGAATATGGCAGAGCTATGCATTAAGCGTGGCTTCGACCTCATAGCCTCCCTCATAGGCATTCTGCTCTGTTTCTTACCCGCTTGCGTCATAGCGCTGCTTATAAAGCGTGAAGATGGAGACGCCGTTATCTACAAACAAGAACGCGTAGGAAAGGGTGGCAAACCCTTTATGATGTACAAGTTCCGCACTATGAAAGCCGATAGTGAGGGGGATACGCCGCAACTTTCCCAAGAAGACGACTCGCGCTTAACGAGAATAGGATGCTGGCTACGCGACCACCATATTGACGAACTTCCGCAACTGTACAACATTCTCATAGGCGATATGTCCATCGTTGGTTACAGACCAGAGCGTCCCTATTTCGTGCGTCAGATTATGGCCATCAACGACGATTACGCCGCACTCTACTGTATGCGTCCCGGCATATTCTCTCCGGCTACACTCTACAACGGCTACACCGACACGATGGACAAGATGCTCGAACGCTTACGACTGGACTTGCAGTACCTCACGACCCGCACACTTTGGCTCGACTGCAAAATTATCGCGCTCACGATGGCGAGCATACTTAGCGGCAAAAAGTTCTGAGAAACAGCGAGTTTTGCAATGCGGAGTTAGCCAAAAGGCAAGCAATATGACTCAAATCCGCAATTTATCGCGTCCAAAAGGCCATACAATGAAAATAGATTGATAACTTTGTATTCGCAATGTCGGGAAACCGTAAATATTATCACTCTTTAAAACATAACCAATAACCCAATAACAATGCAGTATTCACACGAAGTACAAAACATGTGTTCGGTAGCCAAAGGCCCCAACCATGGCCCCGCACCTATCCCCGAGGAAGGTAAGTGGGTACAAGCAAAGGAAATTAGTGACATCAGCGGTCTGACCCACGGTGTGGGTTGGTGCGCGCCACAGCAAGGCGCTTGCAAATTGACGTTGAACGTCAAGAACGGTGTCATCGAAGAATGTCTCGTAGAAACCATCGGTTGCTCTGGCATGACGCACAGTGCTGCTATGGCCAGCGAAATCCTGCCCGGTAAGACCATTCTCGAAGCCCTCAACACCGACTTGGTCTGCGATGCCATCAACACCGCAATGCGTGAGCTCTTCCTGCAAATCGTCTATGGTCGCACGCAGAGTGCTTTCTCCGAAGGTGGTCTCGTCATCGGCGCAGGTATGGAAGACCTCGGCAAGGGACTTATCAGCCAGACGGGCACACTCTATGGCACGAAGCTCAAAGGCACGCGCTATCTCCAACTGACCGAGGGTTACATCACCAAGATGTATCTCGACAAGGATGACCAAGTATGTGGCTATGAGTTCGTACACATGGGCAAGTTTATGGACGCTGTGAAGAAAGGCGTACCCGCAGACGAAGCCCTCAAGAGCGTAACTGGTACCTATGGTCGCACCAAGCAGGAAGACGGTGCTGTAAAGAGTATTGACCCCCGTAAAGACTAAGACCGACTACACATTATGGAAAAAAGAGAAGTAAAGTTTGAATCACAGGATCGCCGCATGAAGCAGATTCTTGCTTGTCTCAGCAAGCACGGCATCCAAAGTATCGAAGAAGCGCAAGACATCTGCTTCGCAGCAGGCCTCGATCCTTATAAGACTTGCGAAGAAACGCAGATGATCTGTTTCGAAAATGCTAAGTGGGCGTACGTCGTAGGCTCTGCCATTGCTCTCAAGGAGCAGGCAAAGAACGCCGTAGAAGCCGCTGAATATATCGGTGAAGGTTTGCAGAGTTTCTGCATCCCCGGCTCTGTGGCTGACGATCGCAAGGTCGGCATCGGTCACGGTGAACTCGCCGCTCGTCTGCTCAGCGCAGAAACCAAGTGCTTTGCATTCCTCGCAGGTCACGAGAGTTTTGCAGCTGCAGAAGGCGCTATCAAGATAGCACAAATGGCCAACAAATCACGCCCTGCTGACAAGCCGCTGCGATGCATTCTCAACGGTCTGGGCAAAGATGCAGCAATGATTATTAGCCGCATCAACGGCTTCACCTATGTGCAGACACAGTTTGACTACTTCACGGGCGAGCTTAAAGAAGTGAAGCGCACCGCCTACTCTGATGGTCCTCGCGCTGCGGTGAATTGCTACGGCGCAGACGACGTACGCGAAGGCGTTGCTATCCTGAGGAAGGAAGATGTAGATGTCAGCATCACGGGCAACTCCACCAATCCTACCCGTTTCCAGCACCCTGTGGCTGGTACCTACAAGAAGGAACGCATCCGCGCTGGTAAGCCCTATTTCAGCGTAGCCTCTGGTGGCGGTACGGGTCGCACCCTGCATCCCGACAATATGGCAGCCGGTCCAGCTTCTTACGGTATGACAGATACGCTCGGCCGTATGCACTCTGACGCACAATTCGCAGGCTCGTCCTCCGTGCCTGCTCACGTAGAGATGATGGGCTTCCTCGGCATCGGCAACAACCCTATGGTAGGTTGCTCTGTGGCGTGCGCCGTCAATGTAGATCTCGCACTCAATAAGAAGTAAACGCACAGCGCGAACTTCCGCAATACGAAAAGGCCTCCTTACAATCATACGATTGCGAGGAGGTCTTTTCGTATTCTACGACGCAAAGACTACGACATATCTACCTTGCACATTTTGTAGCCCAAGCGGTGAAGCCACAAGGCTGCACCGGCTTCATACAGCGCGAAGAGTGCATCGCGGTAAGCATGGAAGGCTTCAGGTGTGCCAGGCTCGGCAGTGCGGCGCAACTGGCTCTCGCTGCGCGCAGCACATTCGCCAACGATGCGCTCCATCTCGGCATAAGCATCTCCCGAGAGGTGAAGCACCTCACTGCGGATATACTCGTCCATAGCGTCGTAGCCGCGTTTGTCGCGAAACAATACATAGAGGTTATCGACAGCGTCATACGTCGTCCAATCCTCATCCCAGCACTGCGCCACGGCCATACCGACGTACATCATCCAGCCCAGCGATACCGTAGGATAATGCACAAACTCACGCAGTCCATCGGGTATGTAGGCAGCACAAATATCGGGCCACTTCGCAAAAATGTCGGGGGCATCTATCCGTCGCTCATCCACCTCGTGACAAGCGAAAAGATAACGGTGTAAATCGTCAGAAAACAGGCTCATAGTTTACAGCAACAAGAGATGAAAGAAACAACAATGCACTATGCGCTTTTGCTACGCTTCATGCGTCGCACAGAACGTAAACCGTAGCAAGTGATAATCAGAAAGCAACACAGCGGCAAGGCGAAGCTGACATTGACGGCAGGCATACCCAAGACCTCTCTTTGGTCGATGACCAAGCCTTGCAGTATCGGCATCACAGCCCCTCCGACAATAGCCATCACCAAGAAGCTTGCGCCAAGAGGCGCATCCTCGAGATGCACATCTTCCAGAGCAATGCCATAGATAGTAGGGAACATCAACGACATGAACGCGCTGGTTGCCACAAGGCAGTAGAGGCCTCCCATGCCATCGATGCAAATCGCTCCGAGCGTGCAGCAGGCTGCTCCAAGGCCGAAAAGCGTCAGCAAGTGACGCCCACTGATGAAGTGCATAAGATAGGTACAGAGAAAGCGGCTGCAAAGGAAGAGCGTCATCGCTATGATGTTGTAGTTTTGTGCCGTGGCTTTGTTGATGCCCAGTCGGTCGGCATAGTGGATGATGTAGGTCCATGTCATGATTTGCGCAGCAACATAGAAGAGTTGCGTCACCACGCCCTCGCGGTAAGACACATTGCGCCACAGTCGGCGCAGCGTCACGCCGAAAGGAGCGTACTTCGTCTGCTGCTGCGTCTCGGGCATCTTGGTCAGCGCAACGATGATGAAGACCACGACGACCAACAAGCCGATGGCCACATAGGGATCGCGGATGATAGCGAGGTCGTGAAGGCGATATTCGGCTTTGGTGGCTGCCGAAAGCGTGTCAAAAAAGTTATGCCCCGAAGCATCGCGACACTTATCACTGAGCAGTTGCGGCAATACGATGAGCGAGGCCACCGACATGCCCATCAACGAGCCCAGCGGGTTGAAGGCTTGCGCGAGGTTGAGGCGGCGTGTCGAAGTCTCTTTGCTGCCCATCGAGAGGATGAGCGGGTTGGCCGTCGTCTCCAAGAAAGCCAGGCCAAACGTGAGAATATACAGCGAGAGACAGAAGAATGTGAACTGCTGATAAGCCGCTGCGGGAATGAAGAGAAAAGCACCGACAGCGTAGAGCGCGAGCCCGAGCAAAATGCCTCGCTTGTAACTGTAACGACGGATGAAGAGAGCAGCGGGCACGGCCATCGTGGCATAGCCGCCATAGAAAGCAAATTGTATGAGCGACGCCTTGGCAGCCGAGAGTTCCATCAAGGTCTGAAACGTGGCCACCATCGGGTGGGTAATGTCATTAGCAAAGCCCCATAGGGCAAAGAGCGAAGTGATGAGGATAAACGGTATAAGGTATTTCTTTTCAACTATCATAGCGGAAAATTTGCGGCATCGTCGGACACCATTTCATAAAAGCGGCTACAAAGTAACAACTTTTTTTTGACACTGGCAAGTTCTGCACCCCGAAAATTCATCCTCCCTCGCTAACGGAAAAGAATTTTTCCGCGCAGCATAGACGGTCGAAGACGGCGAATGGCATCCAGCAAAGCCTCACGTTGCTGCTCGCTCACGCGCCACACCTTGACCTGGTCGCCGGGCAAGACGCGAAGGCTAACCTCTCCCGTACCGACCGACAAGACATATTCTTGCACCGAAATGGCCCGATATGCGTCATCAGCGACACGCCGAAAGACACTACTCTGCTGAAAATCAACGCCATAGAGTATGCCTTCGAAACTATCACCACGGTAGAGCAACGGCCACGAGAAGTCGGCCAAGGCAGGCGTCAGCGGTAAGTCATAGTGGGCTAAATGGCGCAGATAGGGCGCGGCATCGCGCATGTCAAAGATAGGATTGCGCGGGTGCGCGCCTTCGGGTGCACGCGTGAAGTCACCCGTATTGTAGAGCATCAACACCCCATAGTCGCAGTCTGGCTCGGGCATCGCGAGTTGGTGGAGACGCACCGTCACCGAAAGCCGATAGCCATCAGCCTTCAAGCGCGCTCGCACATCGCGCAGCAAGGCGAAATACCTGTCCTGCGTCTTGGCCGTCCAGTCGCAATCGAGTTGCAGTTCATGCCATGCGATATGATGCGTCTGGCACATCTGCTGCACGCGCGTCACGAGTCGCTCAGCAAGCACTCCCGCGGCATCATCGTCCAAGTCGCGCAGACTTTCCACATCAATATAGACCACAGGTATTATCTCTCTATGTTTCAGTGTACTATGAAGGCTATCTATACGAATCGTGCCCTGGGGCATCGGCGCGCCATTACGCTCTACCACGTCAAAGAAACGGACGTAAAGCCGCGCCACATGATGGGTCGTCATATACGCACTATCGGCTGCCGAGATGTCCAACGCGGTGCGCCAGAAGTACAGGCCCTGCCCGCTCGGCGCAGCAGCGTCCTGCCCCGACCGCTGACAAGCGCAGCAGAGGCAGATACTTATTATATATATGAAGCACCGTAATATGGCCTTTATGTGCTTTTGTCCCATCATAACATTTCTTGATTTTACCCTTAACGCTCTGCCCTCGCCGTGCAGACTTTTACGGTCTGGGCAGACCGTCGCAACAATCTGCCCAGATAGTTTCAACGACAAGGGCAGACAGTTTTCACGGCCTGGGCAGATGATTTTGAGGCAAATTTAAGACTATTTTTTTTGACAGCCTAAAAAATATAATGTAAATCCGCAGTTTTTCAAAAACTTTTCGTAACTTTGCCTCGCTTTTATGCTACGCACCGCGATGCTATCGCAGGAAGACTAACGCCTTCCAACGATAACAAACGCTTAATTGCTCGGCGAAATGGCCTCGCTTTTATGCTACGCACCCAGTGAATCGGCCACACATTTAGCCATCCACACACGCCAATGTCTGAAAACCAACAGTTACACTACTTCCCCGCATGCCACGTCTGCCTTCCCGCAGGCACGGAAGGACGTAGTTGTGCCTTCTACCTCGCGGCAGAAGAATATGTAGCGCAACACCTCCCCTTCGATACGCCCAATCAGGCCTATCTCTTCAACTGGATATTGCAACCCACCGTCGTGATGGGACGCAATCAGGTGGCACATCAGGAGGTTGATCTCGACTTCTGCAAGCGAGAAGGCATAGAGGTCATTCGCAGAAAGAGTGGCGGCGGCGCTATCTTCGCCGATACACGCAACATTATGACCTCGCTCATAACAGGTGCTGGAGCAGTAGAGCCTCTCTTAGAGGAATATGCGACAGCCGTCAGCGGCGGACTACGCACCTTGGG
>JAGHRU010000035.1 GCA_018066225.1 Candidatus Equimonas enterica | reverse complement strand
GCCCTGACGACATCCATCGTGCCGTAGCCACCGAGGCTCATACCTATAATATATATACGGTCGGCATCGGCATTGTAGTGCGACAGCACCCAGTCGATGTCGGCCATGACGCGCTGCGGACGCCACGCCCCTCCCCCATTGTGCGGTGCGACGACGATGGCAGGGATGTCACGGCCTCGGCGCAGGGCGTCGAGCGTGCCGTAGCGACGGGCACGGCTCATATCGCCGCCACAGAGGCTTGCGCCGTGGAGGAAGACCACGACAGGCGAAGGCTCACCCTGCGGGTCGTAGGAGGCTGGGGTGTGGAGGTAGAAGTCGTAGCCGCCATCGGCCTGTGAGCAGACAGCCATCACCCCTTGCGTGGCTTCGCGTGCGCCCACCACAGCAGGACGCTGCGCCATAGGCGTCACGCGCGAAAAGGGCGGCAAGACCTGCCTTTCGGGCCGATGGGGCGCAGCGGGCACAGGCTCACGACTCATCATGTCGGGCTCGGCGCGCGGCGGCACGACCTGCCCCGAGAGTAGCAAGGGGCAGGAGAGCAGTGCACAAAACGCAAGGAAGTGAGCGAAAAAGCGCATCATAGCAAGGCTAAAAAAGTGAAACAAAACAAACGGCAGCGGCAGACGACTACCGACATTCCGACCAGCGCGAAGCCCCTTCTGCGGGCGTTCTTTGCGGCATCAAGGCAGCGAGGGCGCATCCGTGGCCGCCACGAGAAGACAGCAAAAGCACTGACAACGAGCCATTTATGCTAAACTGACAGCAACAGCGCGCCAAAATAGGCTTACTGCTCTGCCCTTGCGCGCAAAACCATCTGCCCACACTGGCGACGCCATCTGCCCTTACGGGGAAAACGATCTGCCCTTACGGGGAAAACGGCGCGGCAAAAACGGCGAAAAGGGCGCAGCAAAGGCGCAAAAATCGTCCGCCGAGAGCATAGATGACGACGGCGGACGAACTAAAAATGTTGCGCCTTGGCCGAGTTTTCGACCAACGCGACGGACGCATTAGTC
This sequence comes from Candidatus Equimonas enterica, assembly GCA_018066225.1. Taxonomy (GTDB): domain Bacteria; phylum Bacteroidota; class Bacteroidia; order Bacteroidales; family Bacteroidaceae; genus Alloprevotella; species Alloprevotella enterica. The sequence continues at coordinate 12,500 of JAGHRU010000035.1, read as the reverse complement.
CTGCGGGCTGTCTTCGGCGCGCTCATCTATGGCTTCGGCCGCAGTGATGCGAGAGCCACCCGCGAAGTCGATGATGAGCGAGAGGCGCGTGCCACCCTCGCTGTCGGGCTGCGCGATGCTCACGCCGAAGTGCAGGCCATCGGCATCAATGCGGTCGTAGCCGATGCCGTCGAGGATGCTGCGCTGGAGGTCGGCCTTCGGCACATAAGCCGCAAAGGCTTGCTTGGTGAAGGTACGGTCGAAGAGCACACTGCCCGCCTTGCTGTCGCGGCGCACCGTAACGCGCACGGTGTAGTCAGCAAAGACAGTGCCAAACTCGTCGGTGTGGGTGGGCAGCGAGTCGCAAGCCTCACGGTGTATCAGGACATGATAGGCGTGTGCGCCGTGCTGCGCGGTCTGCTCTATGTCCATCGGCGCATCGGCATAGACCTGCGCAGACTGGGCAAGGCTGTCGGCCGTAGCGGCATCACTAACCGCAGCGTCCTGACCTTGACCACCGCTGCAAGAGGCGAGAAACGCCGTGATGACGAGGAGTAGGAAATATCGCATAAGGAGATTTTTGGAATACAGAGGTGAACAATACTGCCGCAAAATTACAATATAAAGACGAAAAGACCAAAGGAAATGGGCTTTTTCTCGGGGAAATGCGTATATTTGCACCCACTATGACAACCATCAAAGCCCTCACCCTACGCACGGCAAGCCTCTGCGTCGTCTTCATACTGCTGCTGACGACAGCCTGCCGACGCTCTCCGAGCGACAGCATCAGTGGCGATGCTGCGCTCCATGCCCCATCGGCGGACACCATAGACCGCCTCGTGATGCAAATCAATCGGCAAGCCCGCCTCTACACCAGCGAATGTAAGGTGCACAAAGTGGTGCTTTGCGCCGACGACAAGGTGCTCGAAGGCAGCCTGCTCGGCCGAAGCATAGACGTCAGCCACCTGCTGGGCGAACGCAAAGTGGCCATTCCCATCGACGTCTCTCTGAAAGCCTATGTCGATTTCTCCGACTTCGGCGCAGACGCCCTGCTCTTCGGCCCCGACTCCACAGTGCTGCTGACGCTGCCCGACCCGGCCATCACCGTCACAGCCTCGCACATCGACCACAAAGGCGTGCGCCAGTATGTGGCCTTCGCCCGCTCCAACTTCTCCGAGGCCGACATCAACCGCTTCGCACAGCAAGGCGTAGATAGCATCACCGCCCACCTCGACCGCTATGGCATCACCGAGCGCGCCCGCATGAGTTGCGCCCGTCAGATAGTGCCCATCTTCACGGCTATGGGCTACGACGAACACAAGGTGAGCATCCGTTTCCGCAAAGACTTCACGCCGAGCGACCTGCAATCACTGATACAAATCAAGGACGGCAAAAAAGACTGATAGGCTATGACAACTACGACATCTTCCACCCCACAGCGCGCGCCCCTCTGGCGGCGCATACTGAACGCCCTCTGGCGCGGCATCAAGTGGTGCGGCCGTCATTGGCGCATCACGCTCTCCGTCATCTTTGGACTCTTCATCGCTTACTTCGTCATTGGCCTCTACCGTCAATGCACCGACCCCACGGCGACCCCCATCCTGCGCTTGGGACACAACGAGCGCACACTCGTCACGGCCGAGCAGGTCAGTGCCATCCGCGAGATAGGACAGTGGGAGTTTCTCACCATACAGACCGAGGAACTCGTAGAGAAGAACGAGCGGAAACTCTTTGCCGACAAGCAACTCGTGCGGCTGTATCGCGCGACGCTGCGGCTGGGCATCGATATGCACCATGCACCCGAAGACTGGTTCACCCCCTCGGGCACTACGGCACACCTTCGCCTGCCCGATGTTGGCCTGCTCGACGAAGACTTCCTCGACGAAGCCCAAGCCGAGACCTTCCACGAGAAAGGGACTTGGTCGCCTGCCGTGCACCAAGAACTGGCCGACAAGGCCACACGCGCCATGAAGCAGCGTGCGCTGACCGAGGAGAATCTCAACGAAGCACGCGAGGCCGCCAAGGACAATTTCACCAAGATATTTACAGGCTTCGGCTTTGAGACGGTAGATATCACCTTCCTGCCCCCATCCGCCTCCTAACCCACCCCACACCATGCGTCACGCCTCCCGCCTACTCTCCCTGCTTGTGCTCACCCTCGCGCTGCTCTCTGCCTGCGACCACGACCATGACGTCCCTGTCTCCGAACACGGACGCACCGTGCTCATCTACATGGCTGGGCACAACTCCCTAGGCTACAGCGGTTATCATCATCAAGACTCCCTCGAAATCGCTAACGGCACGGCCGCTATGGAGCGTGGCGACCGCCTGCTGATGTTCATCGACGACGGCACACGCCCACGCCTCTATCTCTTCACGCGCGAGAGCCGCACGCCGCAGTTGGTGCGCACTCGGGACAAGGCGGTCAATGCCGCCGATGCTGCCACGCTCAGCGACGTGCGGACGGGGGGTGCCCACACCTATCCCGCGGACGACTACGGGCTCGTCCTTTGGAGTCACGCCAGCGGCTGGTTGCCTTCGGCCAAGCGCATACAGAGTGAGCAGCAGGGCAGCCCTGCTTCACCCGCTGGGCATCCCCTGTCCTTCGGCATTGATGTGGGCGAAGACGGCAATATGAAGAGCGACTTGGCCGTAGCAGGCCAGTATCCCGACGAGATGGAAGTGGATGACCTCGCCGAGGCCATCCACAGCTCGGGCATTCATCTCTCCTACATTCTCTTCGACTGCTGCCTGATGCAGAACGTGGAGGTGTGCTACGCCTTGCGCCACGCAGCCGACTACATCATCGGCTCACCGATGGCCATCAGTGCCAACGGCGGCTTCTACACGGATTTGCTCGCGCAAGGCCTTTTCAGCAGTTATCCGCCCGACATCGTCGAGACCTACTACCGCGCCATAGCAGGCAAAGGCAGTGTCGCTTCCAAAGACGATTTCGGCATCGTCATCAGCGCGGTACGCACCGACCGCCTCGAAGCACTGGCAGCAGCCGTGCGTCAGGCATGGCAAGCCTCGACGTTCATGCAGCGACAGTCGCCCGACCTTGGGCAGGTGCAGTGGTATCAAGCCTACAATAGCAAGTATTACTATCGCCCACACAACTACGACATGGCCGATGCCTTCCGCGCTACCCTCTCTCCCGAGGCGTTGCCGGCCGTGCTACGTGCCATCGACGACGCTGTGGTCGCCCATGCTGCTACAGATCAGATTTACGTAGGCCCGGGCTTATTCTCCTTCAAGAAAGTCAAGAGCGAGGCCGTGGGGCTCTCCATGTTTTTCCCGCAAGACATCTACACCCGCAATGCCCAGGCCTGCCGCATAGGCGACCTCAACGCCCTCATCCACCGCACCGCGTGGTATGACGCCTGCGGCATGAGCGTGACAGGCTGGTAGAGACCGCAGCACCGTCCTCACAAACAGAGAGCGGGCATACCCTCGGCACGAAGCCAAAAGGGTATGCCCGCTCTCTCTTACAGGCACTTCACGCAGCCGTCAATCTACCGCCGTCAGCAGCAGTACGGTGCTCGCCCACGCCTGCTCCCCGTTGTGCCCTGCCGGCACTTCTATGCCACTCTCCATCAGCATGCGTCCAGAGTAGCACTTGCCTTCCACCGCGAGCGGCTGCGCTGCACGGCGATGGAGCTCGGTGACGCGATAGTGACGGTCGGGATTGAGCCCCGCCATTCTCAAGCGCGGCAAGTGCTGACCGCAGAAGGTGTCGAGTTGCCACCAGAAGGCCACCGCCTCCGCCTTGTCGCCACCGACATACATCAGCGACGCCACACCTTGGTGGGCGTAGGGCGAGATGAGGCGGTAGAGATTGCCTTGCTGCACCGTGGGACGTATCCGCTTGTAGTCGGCTATCGCCTCGGCGCAGAGTGCGCGCTCTGCTGCCGTCATCTGACGCGGCTGCATCTCTATGCCCAGTCGCCCACTCATCGCCACATCGATGCGATACTTCATCGGGATGACACGTCCCGTCTGATGGTTGGGCGAGGCCGAGATATGGCTGGCCATCGCCACGGCGGGATAGAAATAACTGGTGCCCCACTGCGTGTAGATGCGTTGCAGAGCATCGGTGTTATCGCTCACCCAGCACTCATCGAAATAAGGCAAGACACCCAAGTTGATACGGCCACCGCCAGAGCCGCAGGCTTGCAGGACGACATCGGGATATTTGCTGCGCACGCGCTGCCATACACGCTCCAAGCCCTTGTGGTAGGCGATGGCTGTATGACCTTGCAGCGTGTCGGCGAGATAGCCACTGCCATAGTCTTGCATCTCCATGTTGGCATCCCACTTGATATAAGCAATGTCTGGATAAGTGGTCAGCAGCGTATCGACGATGCTAAACACATAGTCCTGCACCTCGGGGTTAGCCATGTCGAGCACGACCTGCGTACTGCCACGCCCCGTTGTCACCTCACGGCGCGGTGCCCGCAGCACCCACTCGGGATGCGCCTCGCAGAGTGCGCTGCGCAGGCAAGCCATCTCGGGCTCTATCCAGAGGCCAAATTTCACGCCGTAGCGCGCTGCCGTTTGCGTCAGCCCAGCAATGCCATGCGGCAACTTGTGCGTATCGACTTGCCAGTCGCCCAAGCCTTGGCTGTTGGTGCGTGGGTATTTGCGGCCAAACCACCCGTCGTCCATCACGAAGAGTTCGCCGCCGAGGTCGGCAAGGTCACGCATCATCGTCTCCATCGCCTGCTCGTTGATGTCCATATAGACGCCTTCCCATGAGTTGAGCAGCACGTCGCGGAGCGCCGTACCATGGGCGAGTTGGTGTTGGCGTCCCCAAGTGTGTAAGGCACGGCTGGCACCCGAGCAACCCTCATCGCTGTAAGCGACAGCCAACTTCGGCGTAACGAAACGTTCGCCAGAGGGCAAGGTATAAGGCGCATCTTCGGCCATAATGCCAGCAAAGAGGCGGTGGTAATCGCTCCAATTCGTCACGATGCGCAACTGATAATTGCCGCTATAACACAGCGCGGCGGCTATGGTGCGCCCGCTGTTCTCCTCGGGAGTGCCATCGAGCGAGAACATCACTTCGGCCCTATCCTGCATACCGTTGCGCACACCATCCTTGTTGCGTATTTCCAGCACCCCATCTTGCAGTGGCTGCTGCGTCATTTGGGCTTCGGCCGCCCACGAACCATGAAGGTGGCTCACCCACACCGCGCCACGCCTTACGGGCAACACGGCAGAGCAGTAACGGCGCAGCGTGACGGCCGATGACTCATTGTGCCAAATCTCCGTCCACACCTCCACGACATCGCAGTCGGTATAGGCACGGACGCAGTAATCTACGCAGAGGTCATAGACGGGGTCACGGAGCGGAATACGCGCCAACGTGCTGTGCGCTTCCTGCACCATCTGCGCCGCATCGGCCACCAGCAAATCGGTCGTGTAATTGCCGTCGCTGTGCGTCACTGCCAAGGCGGCTTCTGCCGATGAGGTGCCAAGGCCAAAGACAGGATAGGCCACCGTGCCACCCAAGGCCGTGATGCCAGAGAGGTCGATGGCAGTCAGTTGGCTGCCATAGTAGAGCCACTGCAACGCGCCACCCTTGGGGGCAGAAAGTACGAGGGAAGTGTGAGGCGTGTGTAGCGCAACGACCCCCGCACGAGCCCCCACAGCGCAGCCTATGAGTAGGCAGAAGGTCAAGAGAATACGGGACATAAGCATCATATATGACAAAGGTTGCGTCAGCCCCGCAGGACAGTGCGCAACCAGAAGTAGAGGTTTTCAGTAAGACGAAATAGGGCGTAAGGACGCAGCGGCATATAGCCTGGCTTTAAGCGCAAGCCCCACGGCAAGCGACAGGGACGGATGGTGTGAAGCGCCGTCCGTATGCTGCGGTGTATCTGCTCGGCTTCCGAGGGCGAGAGTTCGCCCCGATGCTGATACCACTGCCAGTAGGCATCTACCACATTGAGCCAGCGACGACGCTCATACTGCCGAAAGACGGCACGGCACTCCTCGGGACTGCCGATGCGCCCTGCCGCAGCCTCCCGCTCCAACTGACGCAGCAGACTAATCTCTGCGCCCAGGCGATCGAAAGTACGCAGGCTGAAACGCCCCGTCATCGACCCTGCGTGCTGACGGTAGTAGTAGGGTGCGTCGGTTAGGAGCACCGAAGCCGCATGCAGATAATGGATGTGCGTTGTATTGTCGTCGGCATAGAGGCGGCACGATGTATCGTAAGGATACTGACGATGTAGGGCAAGGCGCACGAAGTACAGCCCATGCAAGGTCCAGTCGAGGCTCAGCCGAAACGCCTCCTTTCCCGTGATAACCTGACCGATAGGGCAAGGTTCAGGATATAGTTCGGCCCGCCAGCCACCCTCGGCCGCGCTATCAGCATAACACATCAGGAGCCGCATCACACCGACCTCGCACTCGGGATGCGCCGCCAACGCCCGTGCCATACGTTCCAGCGTGTCGGGAGCGTACCAGTCGTCGCTGTCGAGCATCGTCACATAGTCGCCCGTTGCCACCTCCAAGCCAGCGTTGCGCGCCACGGCCTGCCCGCTGTTTTCGCGCAGCCGCAACAGCCGAAAGCGCGCATCACGGGCAGCATAGTCCTCTACGATAGCCGCAGAGTCGTCCGTCGAGGCGTCGTCGATGCAGATGGCTTCAAAGTCGCCATAGGTCTGCTGCCGCAACGCCTCGAGCGTCGTGGGCAAGGTGTGTGCAGCGTTGTAGATGGCGATGAGAATGGAAAAGCGCATAAGAGGAGAAGTATAGGGCGGCACAGGTCACGCATTGCGGTGGATGCGGTAGAGCACAGTGCCCGGGAGCAAACAAGAGACAGCCGCAACGCCGATACCTACGCCCCATTGCAAGCGAGCGTCGGCGGAGAAAGCCGCAAAAATAGCCGCCAATAGGAGCAGAAATTGCAGGGCATGACGCGCGCCATAACGGGGCGACAAGCGGAAGCCATAGCGCAAGCGGTAGAATATATGTATAAAGAGGCAGTCGAAGAGGCCAGCAGCCCCGAGTGCCCATCCCGTGCCGACCAGTCCCCAAGCCGCGTAGGCCATAGGGATGGCGATGGCAATACACACGTCATAGACCACCTCGGCTATCATATAAATAGCCGAGTCGCCGCAAGCCAGAGGGAGGTAGGCCGCAGGCAACGTCAAAGACTTGAAAAACATGTAGAGCGTGGCGCACGTCGCCATAGGTATTGCAGCGACAAAGCGTCCCGAAAACAAGAGCGGCACAATCAGCGGCAGAGCAACAATGAAGCAGGTGAGGAAAGGCGCCATCAGCAACACACAGACATCGGTCTGCTGATTGATGATAGCCGTACGGCGCACCGCGTCGCTACACGCCGATGATAGACGTGGAAAGAAGTCGGCTTCCACAGCCACGAAGACCATGCCAGCGTAAGTCACAGCGAGCTGATAGCCCGTGCTGTAAAGGCCGACATCGACGAGGGTGCCGTGATGAAGGATGAGCGTACGTATCAAGTATTCCGCCCCTTGTCCGCAGACGCCTGCCAAGATGAAGCCAATGCCCAGCCGCACCATAGGCACGCCCTCGGCCAGCACCGCTATGCTGCGCAGCGAGGTGCGCCAGGGCACAAGGCGCGTGGTGTAGCGCAGATGCACAGCCAGCACGGCGATTTGCGAGAGCACGAGGGCAGGCACGATGCCGCTGGTGCCAAAGCAGACGTAGCACGGTACGCAGACGATGAGCACGGCAAGCGTAGCAAAGACAGAGACGAGTGCCACGCGTTTGAGTTTCTTTAAGCCTTTGAGAATAGCGGCCTCACCACTGGTGAGCGAGAGCAAGCCCACGATAGGCGCAAGCCATAGGAAGTCCGTGGCATGGGAGTGGTCGCCGAATGTCCACTGACTCAGTTGTGAGGACAAGAGCATGGTGACAAAGACGCCAAAGAGTGCTGCGAGGACACTCCATGTACGCACCACGCTGACATAGTGGATGGTCTGCGCGTCATCTTCGTGTTCGGCGAGCTCAGCCACATGACGCACGGCACTGAACGAGATGCCGAAGTTGGTGGACTGATTGAGCAGGCTCATCGCATTGTTGTAGAGCGTAACGAGCGCCATGCCCTCGGGGCCGAGCAAGACAGCGGCTACCTTGTTGCGCACGACGTTCATGAGCGTTGTGATGCCTTGTACGCCGCCAAAGAGTCCCGTATATTTGACCACATGACGATAGGTGACCTCAGTCTCCTTATCTGGTGTGTCGTGAGTAATATGTCTTACTGCTATTGCCATGGTTTACCTTGTATAACGCAGCAAAAGCACTTTTATTGCATCGCAAAGGCTATAATTGCTTAAAGCACAAAAAAAACGCGGAAGGTATGGCCGCTATCTCGTTTTTTTGCTGTACCTTTGTCGGCAAATAGTATAATCCACAACCCTACTCCGCTTATGATAGACGTAAAGCAAACCCTTGCCGAGAGCGAGGAAAAGATGGAAATGAGCGTGATGCACTTGGAAGACACCCTCTCCCACATTCGCGCTGGTAAAGCAAACATCCACATCCTCGACGACATCCGTGTCAATTCGTATGGCGCTATGATGCCCATCAACAACTGTGCCGCCATCACGACCCCCGACAGCCGCACCATCGCCATCAAGCCTTGGGACAAATCGATGTTTAAGCCCATCGAGAAGGCCATCATCGACTCCAACGTCGGGATTATGCCCGAAAACAACGGCGAAGTCATACGCCTTGGTATTCCTCCGCTCACAGAGGAGCGTCGTCGCGACCTGACCAAGCAATGCAACCGCGAAGGTGAAGAGACGAAGGTGGCTATCCGTGGCGCGCGCCGCGACACCATAGAGAAACTCAAAAAGGCCATCAAGGACGGTCTCTCCGAAGACTTGGAGAAAGACGCCGAAGGTGACTTGCAGAAGATCCACGACAAGATGATGAAGAGAGTGGAAGACCTGCTGGTCGAAAAGGCCAAAGAGATTATGACCGTATAGCACCGTGAAGGCGGTAACCATGCAGTACAAAAGCAAAAGCCTTGCTGCGTCGTCCATTGGCGACGCAGGAAGTGGCTTTTGCTTTTCCCTATTTCTATGAACACACACGGCATAGTGATACGCCTGACAGGGGCGTCGTACATCGTGCGCACCGATGACGGGCAAGAAGTGGCCTGCAAGGTCAAGGGACATTTTCGCCTGCGCGGCATACGCTCTACGGCACCCGTTGCCGTGGGCGACAGGGTGACGATAACAGCGGGCGACGCGCCCTATATCACCGAAGTGGCAGACCGTCGCAACATCATCGCACGCCGTGCGTCCAACCTCTCCAAGCAGAGCCACATCCTCGCGGCCAATGTCGATATGGCGTTGCTGGTAGTCACCATAGCGCGCCCCGAGACTTCGCTCACCTTCATCGACCGATTTCTCGCTTCTGCCGAAGCCTATCGCGTGCCTGTCACCTTGCTCTTCAACAAGACGGACGACCTCACGGCCGACGAGCGCGCACTGATGGACTACTACACGCTGCTCTACCGCGACATCGGCTACGATGTGCTCCACACCTCTGCCACACGCGGCGAAGGCATCGAGGCACTGCGCACGCACTTGCAGGGCAAGACGACGCTGCTGGCAGGCAACTCCGGTGTCGGCAAATCGACGCTGCTCAACGGCCTTGTGCCAGCGGCTCATGCCCGCACGGCGGGTATCAGCGAAGCCCACGGCACAGGTATGCACACCACCACCTTCTCCGCGCTCTACGATTTGCCCGGCGGCGGTGCACTCATCGACATCCCCGGCGTCAAGGGCTTCGGCACCTACGACATGGAGCCGGAAGAGGTGAGCCACTACTTCCGCGACATCTTCGCCCTCAGCAGCGCGTGTCGTTTCCGTGGCTGCACCCACACCCATGAGCCCGGATGCGCCGTGCTTACCGCCTTGGAGGAGCATCGTTTAGCCCCGTCGCGCTACACCTCCTACTGCTCTATGCTGGAAGACAAGAACGAAAGCAAATACCGCAAATGACAGACATCCTCATCATACTCATCCTCGTCGCCTTCAACGGTTTCTTCTCGCTCTCGGAGGTCGCGCTGATTTCGGCGCGCCGTCCGCGCTTGATGGCCGATGCCAAGGCGGGCTCGCGCTCGGCCAAGATGGCTCTTGCGCTGATGGACGACCCCGACAAGTATCTCTCGACGGCGCAAATCGGCATCACCGTAGTCAGCATCCTCACGGGTATCTACTCGGGCGAGCGACTCACGGACGACCTCGTCCTGTGGCTCGAAGGCTGGGGCGTAAGCACGGCTATTGCTCCCGGGCTGGCCAAGACCAGCATCGTGGTGCTGGCCACCTATCTGCAATGCGAACTCGGCGAACTCTTCCCCAAGCGTATCGGCATAGACCTCGCCGACAATATGGCCAAACTCACCGCACCGCTGATGACCCTATTGGCGACCATCAGCCTGCCTGCCGTATGGTTTCTGAGCAAGAACACGGAGTTGCTCATCAAGATATGCCGTCTGCATCATCAGGACCAGCACGTCACGGAAGCCGAAATCAAGAATGTCATCAGCCAGGGCGTGGTAGGCGGTGAAGTCCGCGAGGTGGAGCAGGACATCATGGAGCGCGCCCTCGTCATGGGCGATCAGCGCGTAGGCGGCATCATGACGCACCGCGCAGACCTTGTCGTCATGGACGTGGCGATGGATGCCACCGAAGTCGAGAAAGTCATTCAGGAGCACCCTTACGTGGCCTACCCACTCGTCGATGGCTCTCTGGACGACATCGTAGGCATGGTGTCCATCAAGGACCTCATCCTTCACCTCCACAAGCCGCATTTCTCCCTACGCAAGTGGGCACAGCAGCCTGTCTTTTTCCCCGAGAACATGACAGCCTACAAGGCGCTCGACCGTCTGCGTGCCAACCTATCGGGGCGCGCGTTGGTCTGCGACGAGTTTGGCACCTTGCAGGGCATCATCACGCTCAAAGACATCCTGGCTGCTCTCGTAGGCGGCATTGACGAGCCGGAGGACACGCCGTACATCGCCAAACGCGCCGATGGCGAGAGTTGGGTGGTCGGTGGCCTATGTCCGCTCTACGACTTCCTCGAATACTTCGACTGCGAGGACTACTACACCACCGCGTTCAGCACTGTCGGTGGTCTCATCCTCCATGAGTTGGCCCACATTCCCACCGAAGGCGAGGCACTGCACGGCACGAGTTCTACCTCCGTGTGGCCAAGATGGACGGCACCCGCATAGACCGCATCACCGTCAAGCGCAATCCGTCGGCCGACGCTGCCCAAGAAAAATGATTTTAGTGCCCATTAAAATAAATTATACTGCCCATTGTAAAAAATTTTACTGCCCACTAAAATTTATTTTACTGCCCAGTAAAATACAACGAACAGCCCAACGACTATGATTACTCTCCCGAAATCGAAAAGCATTTCCGCCCGCGCCCTCATCATCAAGGCCCTATACGGCGGCCACTGCGACCTCCTCGGCCTCTCCGACTGTGAGGACACCCAAGTCTTGCAAGCCGCATTGCGAGGTAACCCCGCCACCATCGACGTGGCAGGCGCAGGCACTGCCATGCGCTTTCTCACGGCCTACTACGCCATGCGCATAGGCGAGGAGCATGTGCTCTCGGGCAATGCCCGTATGCACGAGCGCCCCATCGGCCCACTCGTCGATGCCCTGCGCAGCATCGGAGCCGACATCACCTACGAAGGCGAAGTGGGCTACCCGCCGCTGCGCACCCGCGGCCGTCGTCTCAAAGGCGGCATCGTGCGCCTCTCGGGAAGTACGAGTTCGCAGTTCGTCAGTGCCCTCCTGATGATAGCCCCCTATGTGGAGCGGGGCATCACCCTTATGCTGCGCGGACGTATTGCCTCCAAGCCCTACATACGGATGACGCTGCAAATGATGCAGCAGTTTGGCGCACAGTGTCAGTGGACTGCACCCTTGCAAATCGATGTCCTGCCGTCACCTTATCAGCGTCCGCTCCCCTTCCCCATCGAGCCCGACTGGACAGCGGCCTCCTACTGGTACACCGTCGTAGCCTTGGCCAAGGATGCCAAATACACCCTTACGCTGAAAGGGCTGACGCCCAGCACGCTGCAAGGCGACAGCAACATCACAGCGTTCTTCCTCGCCCTTGGCGTCAATACCACCTACACCCCCGAGGGAGCAGTGCTCTCCAAGATACCTCCCGTCGAGGGCGGCATGCTGCGCTACAACCTCAGCGAAAACCCCGATCTGGCACCGACGCTCATCGTCGCCGCCGTTGCCCTTGGGCGTAAGTTCTACTTTGCAGGTCTGGCCAACCTGCGGCTGAAAGAGACCGACCGCATCGCTGCGCTCCAAGCCGAACTTGCGCGCCTGAAAGTGACGCTGCAAGAGCCGATGACAGGCGTGCTCACCTACGATCCCGAGACCGACGGCACCTTGCCACGCACCACATCGGCCACCATCGACGCCCACGGCGACCACCGCATCGCCATGGCCTTTGCGCCCTTGATGCTGCGCTACAAGAGCC
>JAGHRU010000118.1 GCA_018066225.1 Candidatus Equimonas enterica | reverse complement strand
ATATACACATACTTTGTATCTCCGACATTCACTTTAACAAATGCTCTGCGGAGAACCAAGGTCTCGTCGTAAGGGAGTTCTTCAAGGACTTGCCGAAGGTTCTTAACCAGATAGACAGGGCAAATAGATATTGCATAATAGCTGGAGATATAGTTCAAGCAGGCAATATTGATAAATCGTATGATGATTTTTATGACATCTTTCTTTCCAAACTAACAAAATATATAGATTTAGATCATATTATCTGCACACCTGGTAATCATGATTTGAATCGTAATATATTAATAGACAAAAAATGGAAGAAGAAGCATATAGAGTTGTTAAATAGTACTGCAGATGAGGAGTCTTTTAATGAGATACTCAAAAATGAGGAAGATTCTATTATCAGAAAGAAGTTCGCATGTTTCGATAAATTTTGTACTTCGAAGCTCAGCATCCCTTCTTATGATCTATTTGGCTATAGTGTAAACCTTGTGCCAGAGATAAGCGTATATTGCTTGAATAGTGCACTTCTTTCAAATGGAGGTCAAAAGGGCTTCGTCGCAGATGAAGGGATTCTGAAGGTGGACACCTCAGGTCTTTATAAATGGGCACAAGAAAATGAAGGCAGAACCAAGATACTGGTTATGCACCATCCTCTTAATCATCTTTCTGAATACGTTCGAGACGAAATTGAAAATATCCTTCGAAAAGATGTTGACGTCTTAATCACAGGGCATCTTCACAGGCAAAGCTTCCGTAAATACATGGGCGTAAAAACAGAGATTTGCAAATTCTGTTCGTCACCACAATTATTCAGTGACAAAAAAGACCAAAATGGATATTCTATCCTTCACTTTGAGGGTAAAGACGTTACCTCTATTGAGTATCGTAAATGGTCAACATTTGATGAAGAATTTACTTTTGGTACGGAATTTTCCAGAACTTCCAATGGAGTGATAGAGTTCGCAAAACAACTATATACCGAGGATGATGTTATATCTCGTGAATTAGAAAACAAGTTACGTGAAAGTCTTAATATTTACAACTATACACCTTCATGGGTTAACAGGAGACTATCTAATTACCCACCACAAAACAGAACAAATGAAGGTGAGATTGTTTGGGATCATATAAATATTGTAAATTCATCTGAAAATATTCTGATTATTGGTGGCTCACAATTCGGCCTGACGAGTTTGTGCAACAAAGTAATTCTCGAAGTTTGGAGGCAAAAGAAAGAACATTGGATATTTCTAGAAGGGAAAGATCTTAGGCTGTCGAAGGTTCAAACTGCAATAGAATTGTTTGCCAATGGTAGAGGCATAAAAGTTTCTGATGTTGCAACAATTGTTGTCGATAACTGGAACCGAGCATTGGATAAGCAAGAAAAGTTATTGTCTAAGATATGCCAATTATTGCCTGATGCAAGGATCATTTTAGTAAATAACGAAGAAGACTCTTCATTTTTTTGTGGTTTGAGCGAAGATAAAAATGAGGATGATTTCCAAGTTATGTATCTAAGAGAACTTGAAAGGAATGCAATTAGAAAACTGACACTGGAATATATAAAGGAGCGTAGATTCAACATTGAGGAGAATGATAAGATTCTGGAACGTCTGATTCTTGAATTATTAGATCTAAATGTGCATCGCACACCTGTTAATTGCATACAATTGTTGATGAATTTCCAACAAAACTATGAATCAAGACCAATAAACAGATTCAAAATTTTGTCGTCACTTCTGCAGTTCTTCTTCTTGAAACCTGACTCCTTCTATTATACAGATTCAATAGATGAAGAAGAATGTTGTATCATTATGGGAGCATTATGTAAGACTCTGCTAAAAAATAACGATGGCGATTGCTATCAGAGACTCTTCTCTGAGGATGAATACATAAAAGCAACCGACAACATTCCTCAGAGAGGGTACACTGTCGAGGTAAGACAAAAACTCCTTAAATCAATGATTGAGGCGCAAGTAATTGTGCCATATCTAAACCTATATGAATTCAGGTTTAGTTACTGGGTGTATTATTTTGCAGCTTACCAGATGTATAGTGATAAATCATTTTATGACTATATGGTTAATGAACAGAAATGTATACATATGCCTGAAATCATTGAGTTCTATACAGGAATAGATCCAAAATGCGCAGATTTGATAGAATATATCATCAGTGAACTCAATACGCTTAGTTCCAGTGTTTCTAGTAGTTTAGGAGTACGTATTGCCAATCCATATAAGACATTGAAATGTAGACCAAATCCTGCCCTTGAGACCAAAACAAGAGAGCAATTGGAGGAAGACATAATGGCATCTCGCCTGCCTGAAGAAATTAAGGATTCTGTAGCAGATAAAAATTATGAAGTTAGAAAGCCATACTTCCAAGCTATTGAAACGGTGATGGACAAGTTCAATGTCCGAAACATGATGAATCTTGCCCGTTCTGCATCTAGAGCTTTACGAAATAGTAGCCTTATTGATGAAGATAAGCGATACGATTTGTATAAAGCGGTGGAAAATGCATGGTATTCCTTGTTTGAGGTTCTTGTATTACTTACACCCGCTTTGGCAAGAAATGGTCGAGGTGCTATGGGTGGTGCTAGTTTCCAATTGACGGATGATTTTGATAAGGACGAGGAACTATCAAGGAAGTTAATTCATATTGTTGCTGCAATACCTTTTAATATTGTAAATTGGTATAAAAATGATGTATTCTCTGAGAAGAGAATGGAAGTTTTTACGAGAGTACTAAATTCACAAGAGACAGGGGATATAAAAAGACATATAAATACACAATTGGAAGGCACCGCCTCCTATGCTCGTCACGCTATTAGGGATGGTGACGGAGGTGAGGCCAGCGCAAGATGCGAAGGCACAATCTCCTATGCTCGTCACACTATAAGTTTTACTATCATAAGTAACATTGCTGGGGATGAGAATCTTGCCTGAGTACTTGTTTGTTCCACTTACCACAGAGGCCTCATTTCCAGACAAAGAATAATAAATACCTTTCTCCTCAAAATCGTAGGCGAAAACTTGCCCGATGCACACGAGCATCAAGACGAAAAGAGTAACTAACTTCTTCATCATAGAAATGAAATTTAATGATTATTGCCTCGCAATCCCCCGACTCAGCCTTTTGAAATTAGTGAATGGGCACAAGAAAAGCGTAGGGACTTGTCCTTACTCATCTACTAACTGGTATCGCCAAACACCATCGTCGAAATGAATAAGAATATAGCAACCCCACGCCGATATGCTCGAGCTACGGCGTGGAGGCCGCATGCATGCATACAGTGTGGGCGTTGCCGTATCTTCATCCTTCTGTAGTATGAAATTTTCCAGATTTCGTTGTAAAGGATAAAGCGTGGAACGCCTTCTTGACAAGCGGTTTCTCTCGCCTGCCCTGCAAAGTTACGGAGAAAAAACGAGACGGCAAAGCAAAGCGAAAGAAAAGCCGTGCAAAAGCGACGCAAAGCGACAAGGGCAGGCCGTGAAAACAGTCTGCGCAGACGAGAAAAACGGTCTGGGCAGAGCGTTCGCACGACAAGGGCAGATCGTTTCCGGGCAGACAGATATATAATACGTGCGCGAGCGCGAGAGGACGAAGCGGGAAAATGAGGGCGCAAGCAGACTTTTTGGTCACAAGAGGAGGCGTAATTGGGAAATTATGCCTAATTTTGCCGCGATATGCCACACATCATCCGCATCACCGACCTCTCGTGCCCCGAAATCGCCGTCTATGCGCGCCTCACCGAAGCACAACTGCGCAGCAGCATAGAGCCGACGAAGGGCATCTTCATAGCCGAGAGCCCCAAGGTGATACGCATCGCACTCGACAAAGGCTACACGCCGCTCTCGCTGCTCTGCGAAGAGCGACACCTCACGGGCGACGCCGCAGACATCGTGGCACGACTCGCCGACGACACCCCCGTCTATACCGGAGCGCGCACACTGCTCGAAAGCCTCACGGGCTACACGCTGACACGCGGCGTGCTCTGCGCTATGCGACGCCCCGAGCCGCTGACGCTCGAGGCGATATGCCGCGAGGCGCGACGCGTGGTGGTCATCAATGCCGTGTGCGACACGACGAACATCGGCGCCATCTTTCGCAGCGCAGCAGCCCTCGGCATCGACGGCGTGGTGCTGACGGCCACCTCCTGCGACCCCCTCAACCGCCGCGCCGTGCGCGTGAGCATGGGCAGCGTGTTTCTCGTGCCGTGGACGAAGTGGGAAGGCAGCGACGCTGCGCTCTACGCAGCACTGCGCGAGGCGCACTTCCGCACCGTAGCGATGGCACTGACCGACGACTCGGTGACGCTCGACGACGCCAGCCTCAACGCCGAGCCGCGGCTGGCCATCGTGATGGGCACAGAGGGCGACGGACTGCCACAAGACAGCATAGACGACGCCGACTACACCGTGCGCATCCCCATGAAGCACGGCGTAGATTCGCTCAACGTGGCTGCCGCATCGGCGGTCGCCTTCTACCAACTCTGCAAAAACAACACGCCATAATAACTATTTACGACCATGAGAAAACATCTGCTCTGGGCCTTCACCGCCCTACTGACACTCACCCTCTTCACCGCCTGCGACGAGGATCACGCGATAGCCTACGACCTCGAAGGCCAGTGGCAAGGCGACTTCGGCATGTACTACGAGTATGAGTACCACGGGCGCATCTACCGCTACGACTCCTACGACACCGACATCCGCTTCGTCCCCTCATCGTCATTCTCCACCCACGGCTACGGCTACCAGATAGACTGGTACACCGCTGGCCCCTACGACTACATGAGCATGCAGTTTGAGTGGCAAGCCAGAGATGGTGCCATCTACCTCCACTACCCCTACAACCCCGACTGGGACGCCGTCATCTACGACTACCGTCTGAACGACTATTATTTCAGCGGCTACTTCGGCGACACGCGCATCCACTTCAGCCTGCACAAGATAGACGGCTACTACGACTGGGATGCCTACGACTACACCTACCCGTGGCCCTACTGGCGCAGCGCAGGACGCGACAACGCCAGCACAGAAGAGACGGAAGGCCGCATCGTACGCATCGGCAACCGCATGGCGGAACAGGGGAAGTAAGGCTACTGCTCTACTGAAAATCACAAACGGCACCCAGAAAACTGGGTGCCGTTTGTGATTTATAGCGGGACACGGTCAAGCCTTCGGCCTACGCTCGGCGGCCAAACGCTGCGTCAAGGCGCGCGCCTCCTCCACCACCCGACCATAGAGCGCGCTACGGCGGTAGCCATCGTGCTTACGCAGCACCGCGTCGTAGGACATCGCAGCATGCTTGTAGGCCGAGAGTTCGTTTTGCTTCTGCTTCTCATGCACAGCGAGGTGCATGATTTCGCGCTCACGCTCACGCCGCAACGCATCGCAGACGACATCGAGCACACGCGCTATGACGCCATCGTGGAGGTCATGGCCGCGGATATACATATAAGCATTGTCGGGGCTGACACCCAACTGTCCCAACTCATCGCGCAAGGCGAGATAGGACTTCTTGGCATTGGGGAACTCACGCTGCAAACGCCCGATGCGGCGGTTGCAACGCTGGCGCAAGGTCTCCAAGCACCGCTCGGGATGCGCCAGCGAGAAGTCGATGAGGCGAGTGGTGTCGGCGAAGTGGAGCATGGAGAAGTGGCTGTGCTGACCGTTGCGATACGCCCAGATGCTCCACACGAAGAGCGGATAGATGATGCGCGAGTAGGCCATGAGGAATGCCTCGAAGTCGAGCGCACGACGGTCGTTGAGGGTGGCCGACACGCAGACTTGGTGGAGCGCAGGCGCGTAGCACTGGAAGTTCTCAATGGCATAAGCGCGGGTGTGGAGCACATAAGGAGAGGTGCAGAGCAACCGACTCATCGGGGTAGCCCCCTGCATGAGATAGTCGTAGTCGGCATCGACGCAGGCTATCATGTTGGGCCCCAACTGGTGCTGCAAGGCAATCTTCTTGCCCTTGGCAAGCGTGGTGCGCGAAGGCAGCATGACTTCATACTCCGTCTGCTTGTCTTCCGCCTCACGAAGTATGCCCGACCAGAAGAGAATGTCGTCGAAACTCTCCACATAAGCCACCACCCGCTCCGGAGCACCTCGACCACGCAGACGACCTGCGGCGGCGATGAAGTCGGAATTGAGTTTGTCACGAAGTCCCATAACTAACAACGGCTATTGGACATCGGCAGCCTCACCCTGCACAGTGATTTCCTCCACCTCGGTCACACTGTCGCTCCACCCGTCCATGATGACGGCTGGCGAATGGGTGGTGAGGATGATCTGTGCGTTGGGATTGAGGGCTCTGATGAGCGAGATGAGACGTTTCTGCCAGTCGAAATGCAGCGATATCTCGGGCTCGTCCATGAAGATGACATAGGGTTGCATGTCCTCCGTGAGGGCAGTGAGCAGTATGATGAGCATCTGCTTCTCGCCCGAAGAAAGGAGATAGGGCGAGAGCGACTCGCCATACTGCACGAAGCGCAACTCGTTGCTCGTGCGGTCGATGCGCTTACCCGTCTCGGCAAAGAGGTCATCTACCATGTCGAGAAACTGCGTCTTGGCATTGGCCGCCTCGGTGGCACGCTCACGCGCATCGGCATCGCCGCTGGTCAAGAGGGCTATCATGCGGTTGCCCACATTGACCTGATAGTCCAGATAGCGGCGCTGGAGTTGATAGAGTTGCCAGTCGAGTTCGCTGCGTATGGCCATCTCGGGCAGACCCGATATGCGCTCCGAAGTGAGCAACTGGCGGTCAAAAGAACGGATGATGTCGTAGCGGATGCGCGTGGCTTCGGTTGGAGAGAACTCTATCGTCACATTGCTATGCGGCTGAGTGCTCTTGATTTCTCCCGTCTGTGGCATACGACTTTGGATGCTGGCCACCATGCGGTTGAGGATGGTGCTCTTGCCTGCACCATTCTTTCCGCTGAGGACATTCACCGTCGGGGAGAGGTTCCACACGATGTGCTTGCGGCCGCTCCACAAACTGCTGATTTCGATGCGACTGATACTGTTGGCAAACATAGTTTTAGGGCGATTTACGCGCTGGTTTTCAAGGCAAAAGTACTAATAAACCTTAATATGGGGAAGTATTCGTCTTAAAATTTGCTTTTTTCGTCTAAAAACGCGACTGCAAGCGCGGCGCAAACGCAGAAAAGTTGTACCTTTGCGCCCTGTTAATGACAACGAATTATGAAAATCCGTATTATATCCCTCCTGAGCATGCTGCTGCTCTGCATCAGCCTGCATGCCCAGCGCACCATTGTCGCAGGCAACGTATATGACCAAACGACGAAGCAACCCATCGAACTCTCCGTCGTGCAACTGCTCAAAGCCGACAGCACTTTCGTCGATGGCGTATCCACCGACAGCACGGGTCTGTTTAAGCTGACCGCACCCGCGCCCGGCACTTACATTGTCAAGGCCACCTTCACAGGCTACACACCATCGGCCAACACCGTCAGCGTAGCCGAGGGCAAGAGCAGCGTGTATGCCGGCAAGCTCTACCTCGAGGACAAGTCCATCACCCTTCAGTCGGCCGTTGCCGTGGGCACGGCTTCCCTCGTGGAGCAAAAGGCCGACACCACGCTCTTCAACGCCGCTGCCTATCGCACACCGGTCGGCTCCACGCTCGAGAGCCTCGTCAAGCAGTTGCCCGGCGTCGATATAGACGACAGCGGTAAAATCACGTGGAATGGCAAGGAAGTCAAAGAGTTCCTCGTCAATGGCAAAGACTTCTTCAAAGGCGACACGCAGACCGCGATGAAGAACCTGCCTGTGGAACTCGTCAGCAAACTCAAAGCCTACGACAAGAAAAGCGACTACGCCGAGATGACGGGCATCGACGACGGCGAAGAGACCACCGTGCTCGACATCATGACCCACCGCGCCCTCGACGAATCGTGGATTGTCAATGCCGACTTGGGCTATGGCACCCACGACCGCTACTCGGGACGCGTGTTCGCCACCCGATTTAGCGACCACAGCCGCATCAGCGTCTTCGGCAACGCCAACAACACTGGCGACCGTGGTTTCGGCGGCCCGCGCCATTTCCGTGGCCAAAGCCAAGGCCTCGTCGCCTCCAAGATGGCAGGCGCAGACTTCTCTTGGGACAACGGCCTCAAAAGCACCGCTGGCCACTTCCTCGAAGTAGGCGGCAACGTGTTTTACAACCACCGCTCCACCGACTTGCAGAGCACGACCACGAGCGAGATGTTCCTCGGCTCGGGCGCAGCCAGTTCGTTCAACAACAGCCGCTCTGCCAGCGTGTCGTCATCGACCAACATACGCTCCTCGCTCCGCTTGAAGTGGAACCCCGACTCGCTGACCAACATCACGCTGCGTCCCTCGTTCAACCACTCGGACAGCAAGAACAACGGCTCGTCGCTCACTGCCACCTTCAACGACAACCCCTTTGACCACCTCGCCACCGACAACAGCGACGACGTGCTCAACAATATCTTCGGCCCCGACGCTGAGATAGACGCAGATTTGGCCAGCGTCACCGTCAATCGCAACCGCCGTCAGACGCTCGGCGACAGCAAGTCCAACACGGGTGAAGCCGAACTCAACGTGGTACGCAAACTCGGTCGCAACGGCCGCAACATATCTCTGCGCCTGCGCGGTGGCATCACCAAGAGTGAGTCCAACAACTTCACCCAGTCGCACATCCGCTACTTCGCCGACGACACGCCCGCTTCGTTTCTCAACCAATACAGCACTTCGCCCGAGAAGAACTGGAACGCCAGCGCCAATGTCAGCTACGTAGAGCCTATCGTCGGCCACTGGCTGGCAGAAGTGCGCTACGGCTACGAGCACAAGTTTAACGACCGCGACCGTTCGCGCTACAACTTGGAGCGACTCGGCGACGCCCTGCTGCGGCAGCAATACGGCATCAGCGACGAATATGCCGCCTATGGCCTCGATGCCGACGGCAGCGATGCCAACCTATTGCCCATCGGTAGCGTGCCGACAGAAGCCGACGTGCTGATGCACACCCTCGACGCTGCCAACTCGCAGTACGCCACCTACAACTACAACTACCACCGTGCCAGCCTCGGCGTACGCTACAACTCCAAGGCCATACAGTTCAACGCCTCAATGTCGTTCAACCCCGAGCACACCTCAATGGCCTATGCCAATGGGCAAATCAACACGACAAAGACGCGCTCGGTCTTCAATGTCGCGCCGTTCATCCGACTGGACTACAAGTTCAACGACACCGACCGCTTGGAGTTTCGCTATCGCGGCAACAGCATCCAGCCCTCGATGACCAACCTGCAGGCCGTGGTCGATGACTCCGACCCGCTCAACGTGTCAATGGGTAATCCCGCGCTGAAGCCTGCATGGCAGCACTTCTCCCGCATCAACTACAACGCCTACAATGCCGAACATCAGCGCGGCATCATGGCTGGTGCCGACTTCTCCACGACGCGCAACAGCATCTCCTCTATGATGGTCTATGACCAAGCCACTGGTGTGCGCTACACACGCCCCGAGAACATCTCGGGCAACTGGAACGCCAATGCCCGCTTCATGATCAACAGCGGTCTGGGTGCGAAGAAACTCTTCACCGTCACCTCGTTCTCCAACATCAGTTACACCAACAACGTGGGCTACATCTCCACCTTCGACCGTGGCAACAAGGCAGCCCTGCGCAGTCTCTCGATGAGAGCCGCCCAAGGCGCCACTGGTGCGGGCAATGCGGAATACTACAACAGCATCTTCGAAAACGCCGCAGTGCAGAAGAACACCACCCGCACCCTGCTGCTGATGGAGCACTTCGACCTGCGCTATCGCAACAGTTGGTTTGACGTCGGTCTCAATGGTCGCGTCAATTACCAGCACGCGCGTGCCAACTTGCAGGAGAATGCCAACATGGACACATGGAACTTCTCCTACGGCGCATCGGCTAACTTCAACTTCGACTGGGGCATGTCGCTCTCCACAGACTTCCGCGTCGATTCACGCCGAGGTTATAGCGAGTCGGCCATGAACACCAACGAGATGATATGGAACGTGCAGTTGGCACAGTCCTTCCTGCGCAGCAAAAATCTCACGGTGAGCCTGCAATGGTATGACATCCTGCAAAAGCAAAGCAACATCTCGCGCACCATCAACGCACAGATGCGCTCCGACAGTTGGAACAACGCCATCAACGCCTACTTCATGGTGCACCTCATCTACAAGCTCACCATCTTCCCCTCGGGCAAGAGCGAGAGCGACCTCTTCAAGGGTCGTGATGGCGGCCGTGGCTGGGGTGGCAGAGGCCCTGTCCCCGGCGGTATGCCTCACGGCGGCTTCGGCGGAGGCATGGGTGGCGGTCACCGCTGGTAGGTCTCCTACCCCCATAAGCAGCACGGGCTGCATCGCTCCAAGGCGGTGCAGCCCGTGCTCTTGTGTAAGGCGGCTACAAAACGAAGAGCGGGAAACCGACTCTTGTCAGTTTCCCGCTCTTTTGGGGAGAGGCTATTACGCTTCTTCGGCGCGCACGATGGTGCGCTTCTCCTTGATGCGAGCCTTCTTACCGGTAAGCTTACGGAGGTAGTAGAGCTTAGCGCGACGTACCTTACCAATCTTGTTCACCTCGATGCTATCGATAGCAGGCGACTCAATGGGGAAGATACGCTCTACACCGATAGTACCGCTCATCTTGCGGACGGTGAAACGCTTCTTTTCTCCGTGACCGGAAATCTTGATAACTACGCCGCGGTAGAGCTGTGTACGCTCCTTGTTACCCTCGACGATGCGATAGGCTACCGTCACAGTGTCACCAGCCTTAAACTCGGGGTGCTGCTTGCCAGTAGCAAATGCCTCTTCGGCAATTTTAAGCAGGTTTGCCATAATTAAGAATTATGTGTATTGATGATTGACTATTGCCCACGCCCCACATTCTCGTCCCCGACTGCTTATCCTTGGGGAGGTGCGACAGCGGTAGAGCGCAAAAGCGGCGCAAAGTTACGACAATATATTGAACCGACCAACACTTTGGGCAAAAAAAACGTGCAAAGGCTGTGCTATTCGCGCCGAAATGCCTAACTTTGCAAGCATGAAACGCATCTCGCTCCTACTTATGACGCTGCTCGCCGTGACGCTAACGGGCACAGCACGCGACTACACCCGCCTTGTCAATCCCTTCATCGGCACAACAGGTGGCGGCAACACCTATCCCGGTGCACAGGTGCCCTTCGGCATGGTGCAACTCAGTCCCGACGGCGGTCTGCCGGGGTGGGACCGCATAGCGGGCTATTACTATCCCGACACCACCATCGCGGGCTTCTCCCACACCCACCTCTCGGGGACAGGAGCAGGCGACCTCTACGACACCTCCTTCATGCCCGTCACGCTGCCCACGCGCGAAGCCGAAGCCCCGCTGGGCATGCACTCACGCTTTCGCCACGACACGGAGAAGCCCGTAGCAGGCTACTACAAGGTGACGCTCGAGGACTACGGCATCGATGTGGAGCTGACCGCCATGCCCCGCACCGGCATACAACGCTACACCTTCCCCGCCGACGGCAGGCCGAGACGCGTCATCCTCAACCTCGCCAAAGCCACCAACTGGGACGCGACGCAGGCCACCTACTACGAAGTGGTCGATAGCGTCACACTGCGCGGCTACCGCTACTCCGACGGCTGGGCACGCGGCCAGCAGGTGTATTTCGCCACCCGCTTCTCCCAGCCTTTCCGCATCGCCGCCACCCGCTCGACGCTGACCGCTACGGGCGGAACAGCTCATGTCCTCACGCTCGACTTCGACGCTATGAAAGGCGACACGCTGATGGTCTGCACCGCGCTCTCGGGCGTCAGCCTGTACGGCGCGACGCAAAACCTGCAAGCCGAAGCCCCCATCGACAACTTTGAAGCCTATGTCGCCGTGGCCCGCAAGATGTGGAACAAAGCCCTCGGCACCATAGAGGTGGAGAGCGACGACCGCGATGCCCTCACCACCTTCTACACCGCGCTCTACCACGCACTGCTCGCCCCCACCATAGCGAGCGACATCGACGGACGC
>JAGHRU010000008.1 GCA_018066225.1 Candidatus Equimonas enterica | reverse complement strand
CTGGGGATGTGAGCGGAGGTGGCGTCGGTTTATCTCGCTGCGCGTCAGGACGATGTGCTGGGAGTGGAGCGTGGTGTCGAGGGGGTTCCTGTCTATCTCCTCACGCATCCAGTCCTTGTCGTCGTGTTTGCCGAAAAGGATGGTCAAAGCCGCTACATCACGCTGGTGGGTGATGACCAATAGTCGGTCGCCCTCGGCCAAGACGGTGTCGGCACCGGGGAGGATGACCTTGCCTTTGCGCCAGAGACGCGACACGACGAAGCGTGCCGACTGCCCACTCGCCACGGTGGCGATGGGTGCACCAAAGACGGCAGGATTGCAGACGCGGAAACTGGCGATAAAGGCTTCGTCGGCTGGCGATGCCTCGTCGTGGGCACGACGACTCATCCAGCCGCGCGTCAGCACCAGCGTCACGATGACGCCCACTGCGCCCACCGCGTAGGTGACGGCGCAACTCAGCGCGGCCACCGACGAGGGCTGGCCCATCTGCTGGAGCGTCTGCTGCGCGGCACCGAGAGCCGGCGTGTTGGTGGTAGCCCCACAGAGCACGCCTATCATCTCGCCAAAGGGCAAGAGGCCAGCGAGAGAGAGCAGCACAGCGATAAGCGTGCCTATCACGACGACGCCGAGAGAGAGCACGTTGAGCGACGCGCCACCCGTGCGAAACGCCGTGACGAAGCCCGGCCCTACCTGCAGCCCCAAGCAATAGACGAAGAGCACCAAGCCGAAACTCTCGGCGTAGCGGAGCATCTGCGCATCGACTTCGAGGCCGAGCGCACCGATGAAGATGCCCGCGAAGAAGACGAAAGTAGCGCCAAGGCGCACGCCGCACACCCGCAACTTGCCCAAGCCGAGGCCGAGGGTGCAGATGAGGCAGATGACGATGACGGCCTGCAAGGCCGAGGGCGTCGTGAGGGTTTCGAGGAGCGTATGTAGCATCGTGGTGACGACTATATCTGCGCGCAAAATTACAAATAAAAAATGAAAGGCACGGACATAGCAGGCCGCAAAATGCACTTACGCCCCATGTCAAGCCTAAAACCACGCCTTATAATAAATACGCGTGCGCGAAAGAAAAAGGGCGCGCGCCTTGCACAAGAGAGAGAAAAGTCGTACCTTTGCTGCCGATAGCCGCGCGACACAGCACAACCATGCCACAACGCAGCAGCACAATGGGCACGCCGTGGAGCGCAGGAGCACAGCAACAACTCCAAACACTACAATAGTATGATCAACTACAAAGACTTAGGACTGGTAAACACGCGCGAGATGTTTGCGCGTGCCATTGATGGCGGCCACGCCATCCCAGCATTCAACTCCAACAACATGGAGCAACTGCAAGCCATCGTCAAGGCCGCAGTGGAGCAGAAAAGCCCCGTCATACTGCAAGTCAGCAAGGGAGCGCGCAACTACGCCAACCAGACGCTGCTGCGCTACATGGCAGAGGGCGCAGTAGAATACGCCAAAGAGCTGGGATGCGCCCACCCCGAAATAGTGTTGCATCTCGACCACGGCGACAGTTTCGAGACCTGCAAGAGTTGCATCGATATGGGCTTCTCGAGCGTGATGATAGACGGCAGCGCACTGCCATACGAGGAAAACGTGGCACTGACCAAGAAGGTCGTCGATTACGCCCACCAGTATGACGTGACCGTAGAGGGCGAACTCGGTGTGCTGGCCGGCGTGGAAGACGAAGTGTCGCACGCCGAGAGCCACTACACGAAGCCCGAAGAGGTGGTAGATTTCGCCACGCGTACCGGCTGCGACAGCCTCGCCATCAGCATCGGCACCAGCCATGGGGCTTACAAGTTCACGCCCGAGCAGTGCACCCGCGACCCGCAGACGGGACGCCTCGTGCCCCCACCGCTGGCCTTCCATGTGCTCGATGCCGTAATGACAGAACTGCCGGGCTTCCCCATCGTGCTCCACGGCTCGAGCAGCGTGCCGCAGGAGGATGTAGATATCATCAACCACTACGGCGGCCAACTCCCCAACGCCGTCGGCATACCCGAGGAGCAACTGCGCAAGGCCGCCAAGGGTGCGGTGTGCAAGGTGAACATCGATTCCGACAGCCGCCTCGCCATGACAGCCGCCGTGCGCCAAGTGCTGGCAGAGAAACCCGGCGAGTTTGACCCCCGCAAATACCTCGGCCCTGCCCGTGAGCGCGCACAGAAGCTCTACGAGCACAAGATAGTCAATGTGCTCGGCTCCAACGGCAAGTTGGCACAGTAGGTAAGCGACATAAAAGCATCTGGGCAGACCGTGCGAACGATCTGCCCAGAGCGTTTTGGCGGTCTGCGCAGATAGTTTTCACCATCTGGGCAGACCGTTTTTCATGCCCCGAAAGCAGCAGCGGCAGCAGTTCACTTCTCGTGACTGCTGCCGCTGCTGACAGGCTCTACGAAGTCGGCACTACTTGGTGAGCGCGACCTCTATGGCGTTGCTGATAATCTCATTGCCGGGATAGCCACCCTCGCCGAGATTGGCAAACACTTCCCCACCCCCAGCATCGAGCAGCAGGTAGGCAGGGATGGCAGGCATAGCGAGCGACTGGCAGAGTTCGCTCCACTGCTGCTTGGTGAGGCGGTAGTGGTGGCCAGCAATGCCGCGTATCATACGCTGCCAATCGGCCTCGGGAGAGGTTTCACCCGTGATATAGACAAAGGCGACACCGCGCTGCATGAAGCCCTCCTTGACGGCATCTATCTCGCGCATCGCCGCACGACACGGGCCACACCACGTTGCCCAAAAGTCGAAGAGGACGACACGGCCAGCATACTCGGCCTTGATGGCCTCAAAAGCCGCAACGCCGCTGAGCGAACTATCGAGCGTGTGCACCACATAGTCGGCCGTGGACTGAACAGCGTCGGCTGCGGGAGCGGCAGACTTGGGGGATTGCGCCCCGCAGCCTGCCACGACGAGCAGGGCAAAGGAAAGGGAAAGAAACTTACGAAGCATAGGAATTACAATGGCTATAATTGAGGAAAACAAAATAATCAATGCCGCTCGCGACGCACCGAGAGTCCGCCGCTCGACTTACCAGACTTGGCCTTTTGCGTCTTCTGCTTCTTCTGCTTGGGAGCAGTGGCACTGCTGCGCTGACGCTTCTGCGCCGCAGCAGCCGTGTAGGAGGTGTCGTCCTTGGCCTTCGCACTGCCGCGACGCGCGGTCACGCCACGGCGCGAAGTCACCTGCTTGGCCGCGTCGCCAGCCGCTACGCTATCGGCAGCGGCAGCCTCGTCGAGCCCTTCGAGCGCGGCATCATCTACGGCGAGAGAGTCACGCCCCCATACATGGTCTTGAAACTGCGTGAGTTGTCCCTCTATGCGCTGCTGCTCTTTGCGCTGCGCCTCCGGGGTCTCGGCCACATCGGCCAAGAGGAGGTCTTGGAGGTTGGAGGTCTTGTAGATATCGCCCTCATACTGCGCCATCGTGAAATAGTCGTCGGCACTGACCACGGCGGCGTTGTTGTAACTCGAAGCCGAAAGCATCAGTTTGGCCAACTGTGGCGCAGCCTCTTCGTAATCGACCCAAAACAGGGGCGTGCGCAAGGCGTCCTCGCCACCCAAGCCACTGACACGGACAGGACAGATGGCCTTGACCTTGGTGCGGAAAGAGGCGGTGTGCTGGTCGTAATAGACGGCCTCCTTGATGTAGTACATCCGTACATCGACACCTACGGAGGCGATGTCGGCATCATTGACGCGTATCTTGCCGTCTTTGCTCTCATAGTAGATCTGATACTTGTCCATCAACGCCTTGCCGCGTATCTGGTGCTTGGCATCGAGGTGCTCTACGGCATCGATGGAGTACTCGTAGGCCTTGATCTGCCCACGCAGTATGGCGCGGAAGAGGAAGTTGAACAAGCTCTGCTGGCCATTTATCGGCTCGACAGGATAGTACAGCGTAGCATTCTTCTCCTTGGAGAGGTCGAGGGAGCGATAGATGTCGCGACGCCAAGCAGCATCGGCAGGCATCGTTTGCGCCGTGGGGAAATCGCGGTAGGCCGCTCCCACGAGGTTGCCACTCGCTGCCGCCTGCTGGCGGGTCTGCGTCTGCTCGGCCTGCTCGGCGCGACGCGCAGGAGGCTGCGCCACAGCGGCAAGGGCGATGAGAGAGAGAATAGTGATAAAGAGAAGACGATTCATAATCAAATTTTTTTGCTAATTGACAATGATTTCCATAGCATAGGGCAACTGACGCTCTATGCCGTCGGGACCGATGGCACGGACATGGCTGACATTGAAGCGCTGTCCGCTGCGTAGGCTGCGCATCACATCGCGCTGACGCTCGGTGAAGTTGGCACCCGCGCTGCGCTCCACGATGGCATTGCCCATACGGTCGAAGAAGACGCACTCGAAGCCGAGGACACGGAAGGGAATGTTGAGCAGGCCGTCATCGATGGCCGCACCGATGCTCTTGGTGGCCAAGAGCGTACCCTTGGAGAGTTTGCCGCCTTGGAAGTGGTCATCACCCACTTGGATGAAGGCCGTGGGATCGGGCAACTTGCGCACCTTGAAGGTGAAGGTGCCCATACTCTGCGGCTTGCCATTGACTACACCGCTGATGGTGAAGGTGACAGGCTGGCCCACCTTGGCAGGACGCGCCACATACTTACCAGCACCCGTAGCGGTTAGGGTGCCGCCCGACATGCTGACGCTGATTTTGTCGGACGAAATGCCCGAAGCACTGACACTGATGGGGTTGTTGAAGCCCGCATAGAGCACGTTCATCAGGTCGGCGGCCACCGTAGCACCGTTGGGCGGCGCGATGACATTATACTTCTGCGTAAACTCGCGGCGGATGATGTCGCCAGCGGCATTGGGCATGAGGATGTAGCCATTGAAGGTATATTCGCCGGGGCTGCCGACGCGGAAGTTGTAGGAGCCATCGGGGCTGATGCGGCGACCATTGACATAAATCTCTGGACGCTGCGTAGTATCAACAGCAGCCATAAAGATGCGGCTGCGAAATTCGTCACCCGGGAAGAGGGTGGTCATCTCGGGCAAGCAATAGGCTTGCAACTCATTGACACGGATGTCTTTCAGGTCGATATTGGCGATAAGGGTGTGCAAGACCTCATTTTCGGCCTTACGCACATCGCTCTGCAACTTGGAGAGCATCGTGACAGCGGCTATGCTCGGCATAGACTCAAACATATACTCCTGCCAATTCTTGCCGACGTTGTCCTCCGTACGGGGTACATCGGTCGAGAGGTTGGAGAGGATGATGGCGCGCTGCTTGGGATCGGTGACAAGCCCCGCGATATAACTGCGAAAAGACTCGATGTCCTTCTTCAACTTCGCACCCTTGCCGCCTACGGGAGCAAGCATCACATGGCCAGCGGCTTCAAGGTCCTCCTTGTTGCGAATGGCAGCAGGGTTGCCATCTTTGCCGTCGGCCTCACGGGCAATCGCCCATTTGAGCCTTTCGGCAAAGTTGTAGAGCGAGTCGGAAGCCGCCTTGACGGCAGTAGCCTTCTCGTACCACACCTTCACCTTTGCAGGATTGGCCTTATATTGTGCGATGAGGTCTTGATAGATAGCCGCATTCTCCTTGGCCGAGTTTTCGGTGGTGCGCTTGAGCGAATCGCCCACGAGCGTAAATCCTTTGAGCACATCGTTGCTGACATTGAGCGCGAGCATGGCCAAGAGCACGATATACATCAGATTGATCATCTTCTGACGCGGGGAGACCGGACGTTTCTTTACTGACATGGCTTCAAAAGTCTATGGGGAGACACTGTTACTATGCTTCTGCGGAGGGTGACGGCGCGGCCGGAGCAGCAGCAGCGGCTGCGGCGGCTGCGGGATTGGCCATCACGCCGAGCGTGGTCATCATGCGGGCGTAGATGCTATTGACTTCCTCTATCTTCTGCGCCAACTGCTTGGTCTGCTCGTTGATGTCCTCGATGGTCGTCACCTGCTTGCTGATGCTGGCAAGTGGAGGTCGTATATCTTGTTGATGCCGATGAGCGTACGGTTGAGATTTTCCATCTCCTGCGAGTCGCGGGTGAGGCATGCCGACTGCTCGTCCACCTCGGCAAGCGTGTCGTTGAGTTGCTGGAGTTTAGCGACATATTGCTGCGTGGCATCTTCCATCTCGGGAGAGAGCACAGCCTGTGCGCGGCGCAAGAGTTCGTCGTTGGCAAGGCGTATAATCTCCGCCAAGCGTTTGGCCTCTGCGTCCATCGTGGCATCGCCGTCTTGCGCTTGCAACTGCGCCAGAGCGGCCTGCGTAGCGGCTTTGGCCTCGGCCACGGCATCCAGAGCAGCGGGAGCAGCAGGCGTCACACCTGTGGCTGCTGCGGGCGCAAGGCCACCACCGCCACCGATGATGATGGTGCCACCACCTGCGCCACCGCCGATGGCAGCAGACTGACCACCTACAACAGCGGGCTGTGCACCTGCGACAGCGGGCTGACCACCTACGACAGCGGGCTGGGGCTCATCCCCTTCGGGCTGGGGCTCATCGGAAGTTGGCACGGTATTTGCAACGACAACGGGAGCAGGCGAAAGCCCCATGCGTACCTCCATCTGCTCGTCGGTCTCGAAGTCATCGGGCAAGTCCTTGCCGTCGGCCGTCTTGTCGAAAGGCCGGTCGAAGGCCGAGAGGAAGAACACGATAACCTCCGTACCCATACCGAGAAACAGCATGACATTGCCGCCCGGGAGGTGGGTAAGTTTGAAGAGCGCACCGAGTATGACAATGGATGCGCCCCACGAATAGGCGTAGTTGAGAAAGGTCTGTCCGGGCACAGAGTCCATCCAGTTTTGGAGGCGTACCACTAAATTTATTTTGCTGGACATAGCGTTGTGATTTTGCTGATGTTATGACTTGCTGCTGCGGAGCGGGCTACGCGGCTGTTACTTCTTGCCCTTGCTCTTGCTCTGCGAGCCCGTGATGCTGCTGGCCTTGCTGCGCACGCAGCGGAAGCCGATGAACGAACGCGGATGATTTTGGTACTCCCATGTGCGCCATGCAGAGCGGATGTAGCTCAACGGGTCTTTCCAACTGCCGCCGCGTACACTCTTACGCTTGAGAATGTAAGGGTCCTCTTTGGCTGCATCGTAACGAAGTTCGGGATTGACGTCGGCCATCGAGAGCACACCGGCCTCGGTATAGACGGTGTTGGTCCACTCCGCCACATTGCCCGCCATATCAAAGAGTCCCATAGAGTTGGCGCCATAGGTGCCGACACGGGAGGTGATGAGGTTGCCGTCCTCGGTGTAGTTGCCTTGATCGGGCTTAAAGTTGGCGAAGAAGCAACCCTTCTCGCTCTTGCTCTCTTCACCCTCCCACGGGAAGGCGTTACCCTCTTTGCCACGAGCGGCATACTCCCACTCTATCTCGGAAGGTAGGCGGTAGCGCTGCACATAGCGGGCTTGCGGGCCAAGGCCACGCAGGAGGTAGTCGGTGCGCCAAGCGCAAAACGCCTGTGCTTGCTCCCATGTCACGCCCACGACGGGGTAATCGTTGTAGGCGGGCGAGGAGAAGTAGTTTTTCATATACACCTCGTTGTTGGCATTGGGGAAGTCATTGACCCAACACGTTGTGTCGGGATAGACATTGACGATATAGGTGTTGAGAAAATCGTAGAGCGAGGAGAGCGGACGCGTGATGGTCTCACGCACGATGCGTCCTTCGTCATCGATGTAGGCGGTGTCCTTGGAAATCATCACGACATCGTCAGCACTGACGGCGACATCGGTGTTGAGGTTGCGCTCGGCAGGGTCGAGACGGTATTTGCGCAGGGCAGCCTTCTCATAGTCGAAGACCTCATAGCGGTAGTTGAGTTGCCGGTAGTCGAGCATCTTGGTGCCATCGATGGGATGGTAGGTGTAGATGCTCTGCAACGCACGCTCCTGATCTTCGCTGGGCTTGCGCCAAGGTATGGCTTTGCTCCAGTTGAGGTGCGGCTTGATGGGGTCGCCATTCTTATCAACCTCTATCTTGAAGGTCTCGTCACCACCATAGCTGGGGTCGGCCAGACGCTCGCGGACAATGGAGTCGCGCACCCACTCTACGAACTGACGATACATCGAGTTGGTCACCTCGGTCTGGTCCATCCAGAAGCCATCGACGCTAATGTCTTTGTCTGGGATTTTAGTACCCCAGAGCGAGTCGTTTTGCTCAATGCCGACATGCAGGTAGCCGCGCTTGACTTCTACCATGCCAAAGGGCGCAGGCTCTACGACGTTGGTGGAGCGAGAGCCCGTAACTTCGCCACCATTCTGCATAGCCCTGCCAGAGCCGCCCATACAAGAGGTGATGGCAGCAGTGCAGAGCACGCTCACGATGAGAGCCATGAGAGCGCGTAGGGGATGGTGGAATGTACTGTTGTGCTTCATATCTTCTTATTATATATGTCGGTATAGGGTTAGAGGCATCTGACACTGCGGTGCAAGTTGCGTCCGCGCTTGCCGAGGTT
>JAGHRU010000081.1 GCA_018066225.1 Candidatus Equimonas enterica | reverse complement strand
TCGTTTCAATGGAAGAGAACAAGAGCAGTTTGCTCAAGTATATGTTAAGTGTCAGACGGCATCCGCATCACCTTCGTAGTTGAAAAATTGTTTGAAAATTGATAAATACGAGTTTGGTGAAGTGGCTGCACACATGGTGCACCGTCCTTCGTCGTTTGATTTGTTTACTGTCTGTTTCGTGTCGTCTGTTTACCCACCTTGTATCCTATAAGTGGTATGGCTGCGACTTATTATTTGTTTGTTATAGGGTTTGACATTGATGCACTTAACTGAAAAAGTTAATTGGCGGTGCAAAATTACAAATTAAATTTGAAAAAATCGCTACTTTTGGAGAAATTTATTGTATTATGGGCATTTTGGGGGAGCGTCTTGCTCTCTGCGAGGTGGCCGACACCTGTCTTGGGAAGAGGACCCCTGTTGTCGTGCCTTTGGATAAAGATGCAGTTTTACGGCAACGGAGGCACTTAAACTCATTGTACGATGCACCTCTGAAAAAAACTGGATGAAGGCGGCAGGTATAATCAAGCAAATCTCCTTTCACAGTGCGCGTCACACCTTCGGCTCGCAGCAGGCAGACGCAGGGCTGCATCTATGCTATATAGCGAATACTCGGGCACAAGAACATCGAAACAACTCAAAGTTATTGGAACACTCGCAAGTTTCGTCATTGCCATTCTAACAGGAATTGCAATAAAGCACCTTTTGTAAGTGAACTATCCACATATCGCATATCTCGTGCCGACCACAAAAAGTGCGGCGCACCCTTGGGGTGCGCCGCACATATCGTTTGTGGTCTGTTGGTGTTTAGAACGACCAGTACATACCCAGCGAGAGGGCGTTGTTATCTACGTTGAGGCCGAAGTCGGAGTAGGTGTCTTGCATCGACCCGTAACCGAAACTACCGAGGTGTGCCACGAGAGTAATCTTGTCGGAAGCAGCGAACTTCACGCCGGGACGAAGACCTACCCACAGCGAGGTGTTGGAGTCGCCGCCCTTGGGCTTATTGATGCCGAGATCTACGCCGCCATCTACGAAGAAGCCTACCTTGCCAGTTTTGGCGAAGGTGTAGCGTGCATAGGGTGCTACGACAAATTCGGTAAAGTTGAAGCCATCCTCACACTCATAGTTGCTGATAGAGGAGAAGCCGAGGCCGATAGCCAAATCCCACTTTTCGTCGAGGGTGTAGCCGATTTCGGGCTTGATGCTGAAGGTGGTCTGCGTCTTGTCTGCGCCGTCAAACTTGAAGAAGTCCAAACCGAGTGAACCACCCATCCAGACTTGAGCGTTTGCGCCCAAGGAGCATGCTACGAATGCTGCTGCGAGAAATAATTTTTTAAGCATAGTGTTTTTGTTGTTTTGTGCCGAAAGTTCGGCGGTTAATAATGTGTTGTACGCTGCAAAGATAGGCAAAAGCTATTGTCTCGCCAAGGGTTTCGTGGAGAAAAGTGGTGCTTTTATGCGATTTGCGCCCTGCTTTGTTACTTTCGCTTGCGTTTTTCTGCTCTAACGCGCTGTTTTTTTGCCTCTTTGTCCTTTGCTGTCGCGCTTTTGTCGTGGTAGGCTTCCCCCTGTTGCGCTCTGCCCTTGTCGTGCGAACGGTCTGGGCAGATAGTTTTTCCTATCCGCGCAGACCGTTTTCACGCTCTGCCCTTGTCGCTTTGTGTCGCTTCGCTTCACCAATCTCGCATCAGTTGCCACCTCCGATGGCAGTGGCCAGTTCTCCAATACCTCAAAGCGTATAAATACGCACTTACACCCCGATATGGGCAATAGCGTGACATTCCTGCCCGTTAGTCCCGCTACGATCATTGCTGCTTGCCGCAGACTTTTGAACATGGCTTCACGCGCGAGGCTTACAAGGAGGACAGCAAACAAGCGGAGCCTGCCCACCAAGGTGTAGGCAGGCTACCCGTATTTAAAGTTTATGTGATTCAAAGGGATTATTTGAGGTACCGGTGGAAACGCGGGCCCCCATCCCGCCCATCACCCCCATAGCAGCGCTAGGGAC